>DAISJF010000035.1:0-10288 GCA_036821625.1 Rhodanobacteraceae bacterium | reverse complement strand
GAGTTCTGCTTGGTCACGCCGGCGCGTTCCCAGAACGCGCGGATCGCCGCCGGCGGAAAGCCGCGGCGCCGCACGCCGGCGAGCGTCGGCATGCGCGGGTCATCCCAGCCGTCGACGAGCCCGTCCTGCACGAGCGCCATCAGCTTGCGCTTGCTCATCACCGTGTAGTCGAGATTGCCGCGCGCGAATTCGATCTGCTGCGGCCGACTCGGCATGCCGGCGAGTCCGGCGCGGCGCATCGGCTCGACGAGCTCGACGTGATCGGTGATGTCGAGCTGGTCGAGGAACCAGTCGTAGAGCGGCCGGTGATCCTCGAATTCGAGCGTGCACAGCGAATGCGTGATGCCTTCGACCGCGTCCGACACGCAGTGCGCGTAGTCGTACAGCGGATAGATCGGCCACTTGTCGCCGGTGTGCTGGTGCGTGAGCTTGCGGATCCGGTAGATCGTCGGATCGCGCATGTTGATGTTGCCCGAAGCCATGTCGATCTTCGCGCGCAGCGTGCGGGCGCCGTCGGCGAACTCGCCGGCGCGCATGCGTCGGAAGAGGTCGAGGTTTTCCTCGACGCTGCGCTCGCGATAGGGCGAGTTGCGGCCGGGTTCGGTCAGCGTGCCGCGCGTTTCGCGCACCTCGTCGGCGGAGAGATCGCAGACGAAGGCCTTGCCGTCGCGGACGAGCTTTTCCGCGCACAGATACAGCACTTCGAAATAATCCGACGTGTGGCGCAGGTTGTTCCACTCGAAGCCGAGCCAGCGCACGTCGTTCTGGATCGCGTCGACGTATTCCTGCTCTTCCTTCGCCGGATTCGTATCGTCGTAGCGCAGATCGCAGTTGCCGCCGAACTCGCGCGCGAGGCCGAAGTTGAGACAGATCGACTTGGCGTGGCCGAGGTGCAGGTAGCCGTTCGGTTCCGGCGGAAACCGCGTCGCAACACGCCCGCCGTGCTTGCCGGCGGCGCGGTCGTTGACGATGATCTGGCGGATGAAGTGATTCGTTACGGCTTCGGTCATGCGGGGCGGCCGCGCGCGCGGCTTGGGATTCCAGGCGGAACTGCGGAGTCTAACGGCGGCGCGCGCGAAAGCGAATCGCACGATTCGCTCGTGCGAGTCAAACGATGTGCGGGTTCACGCGGCGACTTCGCCGGTGCGTTCGCCGTGCAGCGTGCGCAGGCGCAGGCGCACCGGTCCGCGCACGTCGCCGATGTCGACGACCGCTTCGTGCTGCAGCACTTCTATGGCGCCGGCCTCGGCCATCGCCGCGGCCACGGTGCGCACGGGGCGCATCAGATCCTGCCAATGCGCGCCGGTTCGCATCGCGATCATCCGGGCCGCCTCGCTCGGACAGATGCTGCGGCCCGGCCCGCGCATGACGAGCAGTTCCAGCACGCACGCGCGGATGCGCTCGGCGAGTTCGTCGTCGGGCAGTAGCAGGGCCATGCCGGCCTCGTTCGATCGCAGGGCACGCACACGCGGCCAGGCATCTCGCCCCCCACCGCACCCTCGACGGGCGGGGCGATCATAGCTTGAGCAGGGTTTGCGCGCGACCGACCATTCCGCTAGCTTGGGCTTGTGAAGATCGTTTACAGAGCCGAGAACATCATCGACGCCAACCTCGTGAAGGCGGCGCTCGCGGAGGCCGGAATCCGGGCCTTTATCTCGGGCGAGTACCTGACCGGTGCGATCGGCCAGCTGCCGGCCTGGGACCTGGTCACGGTCATGGTCGCGGAACCCGATGTCGAGCAGGCAGCGCCGATCGCCGAGAGCATCGACGCCGCGTTGCGCGAGCGCCGCGGCGCCGACCCTTCCGGCGCGGCCGTCCCGATCATGACCTGACCGGCGGACCGCCATCGTTCGTCTGCTAGGCTTGGAGCGCCGCCCGCCCGTGTCCCGGCCATGACCCTTTTCGCCCTGATCGCGTCGATTGCGCTCGCCCAGAGCACCGCCGGCGAAACGACCAGCACGACGCCGTATCTGACGCTCTATCAGGTGCTGTCGCCGGTCACCCGGATCGGCGCATACGATCATCTGGTCGCGATCGAGCGGATCGAGAGCAAGCGACCCGGCGTGCGGCCGCAGGACATCCGCGTCGTCATCCATGCCAGGCAAGGCGCGATCCCGGTCCCGGTTGCGGCCGATGGCGAAGTGAAGTTCCCGGTCAGCGACGCGCTGCGCGCAGAGAACCCGCCGGTCGAGACCAACCAGCCGAAGGGTTCGCTGGCGCTGGTCGTCAACGTCGCGCTGCATGTGCCCGACCACAAGCGCATGGCGTGGAGCGAGGTCGAGGCCGGCCTCGCGCAGGTGAAGGCGTTCTATGCCGAAACGCAAGGTACGTCGGCGCCTGCGATCAGCGGCGTCGAAGTGCATTTTCCGGCCGGCGAATCGGCGATGCTGACGATCGAGGGCAAGAACGAGCGTTTGCTGATGGCCGATCCGCTCGGCCGCATCATCGTCACGCGCGAGATGGCGCTGGAAAGCTCGACGCCGGTGCTCGTGTTCTCGCGCGCGCCCGAATTCGTCGTGCCGTACTCCGACGAAAAGAAATGATCGACGCCGCGCTCGTCGATGACCGCGCAGGCCGATGACCGCGCACGCTGACATCCCGCGCGCGGCGCTGATCGAAATGATCGCCGGCGCCGCGGCGATCAGCACGACCAGCCTGTTCGTCAAGCTCGCGCACGTCGGCCCGACGGTCTCGGCGTTCTATCGCATGGCTTTCGGCGGCGCCATGCTGCTCGTCGGGCTCCTGGCGCTTCGCCAGTGGCGGCGCGTCGCGCCGTCGGATCTCGGCTGGCTGCTGATTCCCGGAATCGCGTTCGCGGCGGACCTCATGCTCTGGCACCGCAGCATCCTCTATGTCGGCCCCGGTCTCGCGACGCTGCTCGGCAATTTCCAGGTGTTCCTGATGGCGCTGGCCGGATTCCTGATCTATCGCGAGCGGCTCGGATGGCAGTTTCTCGCCGGACTCGCGCTGGCTTTCGTCGGTCTCTACCTGCTCGTGGGGCTGGACTGGAGCCGCGTCGGAGCGCAGTACCGCTCCGGCGTGATCCTCGGCGTGCTGACCGGCGTCGCATATGCCGTGTACATGCTGTCGACGCGGCACGCGCAGCGCGCGGGTCACGTGCGTCTCGCGCCGGCACAGCTTCTGTGCGTGAGCTCGCTGCTCTGCGCGCTCGTGCTCGGAATCGCCGCGCTGGCCGAGGGCGATTCCTTTGCGCTGCCCGATGTCGAGACGTGGTCGTCGCTCGTCGGTCTCGGATTTTTCGGGCAAGTGCTCGGCTGGGTATTGCTGACGCGTGCGATGCCGCAGCTTCCCGCCTCGCTGATCGGCCTCCTGCTGCTGCTGCAGCCGGCGCTGTCGTTCGTGTTCGACGTGATCCTGTTCGCGCGCCCGACGCGTGCGCTCGACTGGCTCGGCGTCGGTCTTTCGCTGCTCGGCATTTTCATCGGCTCGTATCGAAGGCCGGCGCCGGCGGCCGAGCCCGCGCCGGAGAGCCCATGAGCGTCGACCTTGCGCGCTACGTGCGCGACGTCGTCGACTTCCCGAAGCCCGGCGTCACGTTCAAGGATCTGACACCGCTGCTCGCCGATGCGCGGGCATTCGCCGCCGCGATCGAGGCGCTCGTCGCGCCGTTCGCGAACGCGGGCATCGCGCGCGTCGTCGGCATCGAGGCGCGCGGCTTCGTTTTCGGCGCCGCCGCCGCGGTTGCGCTCGGCGCCGGTTTCGTACCGATGCGCAAGCCGCGCAAGCTGCCGGCGAAGACGATCGGCGTCGACTACATGCTCGAATACGGCAGCGATCGCCTCGAGATGCACGCGGACGCGCTGGTGCGCGACGAGCGCGTGCTCCTGGTCGACGACGTGCTCGCGACGGGCGGCACGTTAGCAGCGGCTGCGAGTCTGTGCGAACACGCCGGCGCGAAGCTCGCCGGAGCGGCGGTCTTCGCGGAAATCGGCTTTCTCAACGGGCGCGCACGCTGGAAACGCGATGCTCCGCTGCACGCGGTTCTGAGATTCGATTGATCGCGGGCGGGCGTCGCGGCCTTGCTACTTTGCCGGCTTGAGCTTCGCGCCCTTGAAGAAATAGATGCGCGATTCGAGACCGCGGCCGCTCCTGCCGACATAGATGAAGCCGGTGTGCGGCCAGATCGGCATGCGCCCCTTGTCCTTGAAGCGCGCGCCCTCGAGCTCGAGCAGGATGCCGATGCACGGAAAATCGTTCGCCGCGGCATGCTCCTCGAGACATTGCACGGCGCGTCTGAGCAGGCGTTCGATCAGCGTGGTCGTGCGCCAGGCCTTGCCGACGAACGAGCGGTAGTAATAGACGGGCTGACCGAACTGGGGCGGCGTCATCGCGACGGCGGTGCAGACCGCAGCGACCTGGTCGCCTTCGCGCGCGTGCATGACCACCTGCGGCAGCCGCGCCTTCATCTGCGCCTCGTCGTTGATGGCGCCTTCGCGGCGCCAGAACTCGCTGATCGCCTGTGCCTCGGCGGGATCGAGCGATTGCCAGTCGCGAACGAACTGGAATCGGGCGGGCGTCGAACCGTTGGTGTCTGACACGCGGGATCCTCGCTCGAGGGTCAGTGGCTGACCGGTTCCGCCGGAGCCGGGGCAGGCGCCGCGGCGGCATAGCCGAGCGGCATTTCCGGCACCTCGGGCTTGCTGAATCCGACTTCGCGCAGCGCGTCTTCGGGAAGCGCGTACGAGGTCGCGAGGTGCTCGCCTTCGTGGATGATTTCCGGGAACAGGATCCCGGGCAGCGCCTGCACCGCGAAGATCTCCTGCACGCCGCCGGTGAACTTCAGGAGGCCGATGGTGTTGCCGGTGCCGATGTGCACGGCCCACACGCCGCTCTGGCGGTCCTTGTTGTCGTCGGTGATCTCGATGTCGGTGAATGCATTGGTCTCGCGCAGCTGCGAGAGGCCGATGAACGCGACCGGGCCGATGAAATCGAGCCCGCGCGCGAATCCGGGCACGCGCGCGACGTCGGTCTTCTCGCCGGTCTTCGGATCGATTGTGACGAGCGCGCCGCGGCCCGATTCGAGCACCCACAGGCGGTTGTCGTACCAGCGCGGCGAGTGCGGCATCGAGATGCCGCGCGCGATGATGCGGTCCTGCGCCATGTCGAACAGGAGACCGCCGTTACGCTTGTTCTCGCGCCATCCCTGCGGCTTGTTCGATTCGCCGAGCGAGGTCAGATAGCGCGGCTTGCCGTCGCGCATGCCAAGCCCGTTGAGATGACAGCGGTCCTCGGGCGCGTAGTGGCTGACGAAGCGCGGACGCCAGCGCGGCACGAAGCTCGATTTCGTGTCGAGCGTGCACAGGCACGAGAACAACGTATTGACGAACCAGAGATCGCCGTAACGATCGAACGCCATCTCGTGGATGTCGATCGCGCCCGTGATATGGCCGCGCCGCGCGAGATAGACCGCGTCGTGGCGCGGCGGATCCTGCAGTCGCTTGGCGACCGCCGGCATGTTGCGGAATTCGGCGATCTCGATGTGCGCGCCGAGCGCGAGCCGTTCGTTGTCGGCGGCCATGCCCATCGGCCGGTTGAAGCTGCGGAAGTGCGTGTTGATCGAGTTGCCGTCCGGCCGCAGGATCACGAGCTTGCCGGCCTGGTACGTACTGACGACGAGGCAGCCCTTGAGCTGACGCAGGAGATCCGGAAAGTTCGTCGTGTGGACGCTGCCGAGAACTTCCTGCACGGTCTTTGCCGGCTGGGGGTCGGCGGTCGCCTTGCCGGTCGATGGCGCCTCGACGGGTTCCTTTTCCGGGGTTTGCTCGGGGTTCGTGTTCATGGCCATTCGTGCCGATAGCCCGCTCGTCCTTAGCGTACACGCGCCCGTGCGCGGTTAACAACGCGCAGGGCCGGAAGGGTCCGGGGAAGCGTGCGCGGCGTCACGTCCGTCTTGGGGTATTGCCCGATCGCGGCAGGACAAGGTGTCCTGTCCTGCCGCTTCGCTTGACCGTTTATGGGTCGAAGCCGTTGGCAAAGATCACATCGTCGGAATTGAACTCGAACGCGCCGATGTCCGTGGCGGGTCCGATCGTTCGCGGGTAACCCGTGCCGCGCTGGTCGTAGCTCAGTGCGGCATTGTTGTTGCCCGTGTCGATCGCAGGGCTATCGATGGTCAGCGCTTGCGTCGCGGTGAGCCCGCCGTTGTAAGACAGCGATTGCAACAGGGGATCCTCGTACAGCGTTCCGGCCGGAGCCGCCAGTGGAGCGACGACGAACATCGTCATGTTGTTTGCGCCCGTGAGAGTTGTTGCCGGGCCCCCCATGTCGTCGGGCAACAGCCCATAGGTGCTGTGGTTGAGCGAGTTCGTGGCGACGATCGTGCTCTCCATGTCGATCGTGCCCGCAAGATAGAGGCCGCCGCCGTACTTCGCGTTGGCGCCGTTCGCCTCAACGTTGTTCGCAACCGTGCTGTTCGAGATGCTGCCCGCGTAAGTCAGTACAGCGGCACCGCCAACGACCTGCCCCGTGTTCCCCGATATCGTGCTGTTGGTGATGTTCGTGGCGTTGCTCCCGCTCGCCAGAAACGCGCCGCCTGCAACTCCGGTGGCGTCGTTGTTGGCGATCGTCGAATTCAGCACCGTGATCGTGCCGGCCGCATAGGTGCCGCCGCCGAAGTACGCCTGGTTGTAAAGGATCGAGCTGTACTTCATCAGCAGCCCATCGCTGGCCCACAGTCCACCGCCGTACAGGCGTGCGCTGGAAAAGCCGACCTCGCTATAGGCCATCACGATCGAGCCCGGCGTCAGGATGCCGCCGCCGAAGCCCAAGGACGTACCGCCAGCGGTGCCGAGGACGACAGTACTGTTGACCATGACCACGCCTGTTTTCGCGTAGACGGCACCACCCTGCGCGGTGTAGGACGTGTTCGCTGTGTCAGCGACGCAGTACTTCAGGAAATCGCCGGACAGCGCGAGCGTGCCGGACGAGTAGATGCATCCGCCCTTTGCATCGAGGTTGTAGGAGGCATCGAGGTATTTCCGGCCGTCATAGATGCCGAGATCGTAGACCCCGAACGTGCCGGTCCCGGTGTGGCGCAGCGAGTAGGCATCGTTGCCGCTGATCGACAGCGCACCCGACCCCGGCCCCTGCAGCGTCAGGTCCTCCTGAGTGACGAAGATGTTGCCGGTCGTCAGCGTGATCAGGCTGCAGCCGGTGTTGGTGAGGTCGATCGTGTCGCCGCTGACGGCGACGTTGTCGATCGCATCGCGAAGGCTGCCCGGACCGCTGTCGTTGCAGTTGGTTACCGGAACCGGAGCCAGCGGCAGTGCCGGGTGCACATTCGGCAGTGGCTTCATCACATGGTGCAGGAACGCGGCCTCGCGGTCCCGCGCCGGCGGCACATAGTTCGGATCGAGGGCCGGTCCCAGGTGAGTCAGCATCCGGTTTATGGCCGGGTGGTCCGACGGCGTCCTTGTGGGCGCGGCCGCGAGTGGGCCTGTGCCGAAGGCGATCGCCAACGCCAGGCAACTGGCGAGCGGCCGCATGCGCGGCCCGCGCGCGCGTGCTAAAGAGATTTCCATTTTGTCTCCTCCCGTTCAATTACCGGCGTTCCGCAACACCGCTCCAGGAACAAGCCGGTGCCTCCAGAGCGGAACGTCGAAGCCGCAAGGCGGCTCTTTGCAGTACACGCCTACGTATTGCCCGGGTCAAGGCGAGAGGTGAACCGCGCGTCAAGAAACGATGATTTCGCGCGAACGCGTGCGTGTTTTTCCTACGCGGCGATCGCGGACTCGATCGAAGCGAAGGACATCCCGCGTCGACGGGTATCGGTGGAGATCGCATCGTCGAATATCGAGCGCGGCGACGAGACGCTTCGTCGCCTGTCCCGGAGACGGGCCTTGTATGCGCGAGGAAGTGTTTCGCGAGCGCCGATCGGATCGGCGCCGAGCAGAAGTCGCGAACCGGTGAGATCGGAGGAAACGTCCACCAGCGGACCGCGCAAACGCCGGGAGCCGACTCCACGACGCGAGGCGTCGGGAGCCGGCCCCGGTCAGCCATCAGTCGAAGCCGTTCGCGAAGATCTCGTCCGAGAGATCGAACTCGACCGCTCCGATATCCGGCGCCGGCCCCAGGATGCGCGGATATCCGACGCCGCGCTGGTCCACGGTGGCGCCCGATGCGTTGTTGCCGACATCGATCACCGGACTGCCGAAGTTCGGCATGTGCGTCGCCGTCGGTCCGCCGTTGCCGGCGAGGGCCCTGAGCATCGGATCGGTGAGTATGATCGTGCCGCCCGGCATCACGATATCGGGGAAGTACACCAGGTTGTTTGCACCCGTAACGCTGGAGGAGGCATTGCCCCCGATGTCGTCCGGCTCGAAGGTGCCGTTGAGCTGAGTCATGTTAGTGGCAATGATCGTGTTCTGCAGAGTGATGTTGTTCGCATCGAACGTGTGCAGGCCGGCACCGTACTTAGTGCTGGTATTCAGCGTCGTGTTGAAAGCGATGGTTGAGTCCATTATCACCAGGTCCTCTCCATCGAGTTCGATGCCGCCACCGAGACCGTTGCAGGTCGCGGTGTTTCCGCTGATGGTGCTGCTATACGTCGCACCCGGCACGCTCACGTTGGCCCCGAAGAAGTAGAGGCCGCCACCACTGCAGCTCTGGTTGCCCGATACGGTGGAATTGGTGACTGAAGCGTTGCCGCTGAAATACACGCCGCCGCCCCAGAGGGAGGACGTGTTCGAGCTGATCGTGCTGTATTTGATCCGCCCGTATCCGCCGGCAGTTCCGTACTCCGAGCCCACGTCGATGCCGCCGCCGATGCCTCGACCCACTCCGGTCGCGGAGTTGCCCGTGATGGTGCTGTCCAACACGATCAGGTCTCCGGGCGTGTAGACGCCGCCGCCGCGCCCATCGTACGCGCTCGAATTCGCCGTGCTGCCGGTCACGAGGCTGTCGTATATGAAGGCGCCGGCCGCCGCATATATCGCGCCGCCGTGCACGGGGGCGCTCGGATCGTTGGACCCCGCGTGGCAGTACTTGGCCCAGGAGTTGTTGAACGAAAGCGTGCCCGCGGTAAGGACGCACGCGCCGCCCGCGTTACCGAGATCGCCGGAGTTGAGGTACTTGTTGCCGTGCTCGACCGTAACGTCGTTGATCGTGAGCGTTCCGCTGCCGATGTGCCAGAACACGCGGTCGGTGTAGTTGCCATCGATGGTCAGGGCTAGGAGGCCCGGGCCCTGCACGGTCAGATTGTTGAGGCCAATGCTGATCGCGCCGCTGGTCAGCGTGATCGTGCTGCACGTGAGGCCGGTCATGTCGATGGTGTCGCCGTCGCCGGCGCTGTTGACCGCATCGCGCAAGCTGCCGGCACCGCTGTCGTCGCAGTTCGTGACTGGAATCGAATTCAGCGGAACCGTCGGCAGCGTGCGTGCCGCCATGCGCTGCAGCTGATTGCGGATGGCGTCCTTGTCGGCCGAAGGCTCATCGGCCGGAGACATCCATTTCGGACTTGTCGCGTCGACTGCGTGCTTTGGAGCCGCGCCGGCTTCACTGGTGGCCGCCGCTCCGGCAAAGGCAAGTGCAAGACTCAAGGCTAGAGGCTTTGCGCGCAGGTGTGCGCGAAAGCCAGGACGAATATCCATGCTTTCCTCCCCGATCCAGTGTCATTCCATGTGAGGTGACGATCTTGCGGGGAAGACCAGTGCGAAACGCCGAACCGCCCCGCGAAGTGTCGTTGCTAGTACACGCTTTCCACTATGCACCGTCAAGCGCGTTTACTTGACGAAAACATCGGTAAAAATCGCGATCCCATTCGTAGGAAAACGCCTCTTCGTGCACCGCGCACGATCGTCGACAGCTCTGGGTCGATGTTCCGTGAAGGGACGCACTGTGGACGCGTGAGACGCATCTCAATCGCGCAGCGGAAGTTCCTTTTGGAAAGGTTTCTGAAAGGTTCGGAGGTAGGTGAACGAAACGTGTTGGCCGCCGTGCCCGGTTCCGCCATCCGCTCGCTTGCGGCGTAGATGAGTTTGTTCGCGCGTGCGCACCCGAAGGCACGCGCACGTTCAGAACAAGAGCGAAGACATCTTGCGCCGATACGTTCCGACGAGCTCTGCATCGTCGAGCACGTTGAACGCGGCGACGAGATGCTTCTTCGCCTGACCGTCGTTCCAGTTGCGGTCGGCCTTCAATACGCCGAGCAGATGCTCGAGGCCGCCGATCGGGTCGCCGTCGAGCAGCAGACGAAGACCGAGCAGGTCGCGCGCCGCATGATCGGCGGGATTGCGCGCGATGCGCTGCTCGAGCGCTGCCGCCGAGGGCG
>DAISJF010000034.1:0-10411 GCA_036821625.1 Rhodanobacteraceae bacterium | reverse complement strand
AGGCTGGCGGAGCGCAAAACGCCCGGCGCCAGCGGCGCCGGGCGTTTCAGGTCAAACGGACAACAACAACCAATCCATCAAAGCGGTCACATGCCGGCAGCGACACCCTGCTGCGGGTTGTTCGGGCTCGGACCGCCGATGCGGAACGTGTAGAGCTCGCCGCCCTGCGGGATGTGGTTGAGGCCGGCGGCCTTCGTCATCGCGGTCGCGCCGATCGCACCGAACTTGTCGTTGAGATCGAGGCCGGCCGTGACCGGCAGGCCAATCCAGCCGCCGATGCCGGCGTAGACCGAGATGTACTCCTTGCCACCGACGGACCACTGGATCGGGTTGCCGATGATGCCGGAGCCGAGCTTGCGCGACCAAAGGATCTTGCCGCTATTGCGGTCGACGGCGCGGAAGTCGCCGCCGAGCGAGCCGTAGAACACGAGGCCGCCGGCCGTCGTGAGCGTGCCGCCCCAGTTCGGATACTGGTCGGCGACTTCCCACTCGGTCTTGCCGGTCACGACATTGAACTTCTTGACCTTGCCCGTGATGCCCGGCTTTTCCGGATACATGTAGACGTTCGCGAACACGTACACGGTGCCCTGCTGCGTGTGCGAGCGTTCCTGCGGATTCAACTCCATGCACCAGTTGTTGGTCGGCACGTAGAAGTTCGCGGGATCGTTCGGATCGACCGACGCCGGCTGCTGATCCTTGCCGCCCATCGCGGAAGGGCAGGCCTGCGTGTTGTTCTGCGGCATCAGCGGCGAGTGTTCGCCGACCTTGACCGGGCGACCCGTCTTCATGTCGACCTTTTCGGCCCAGTTCGTCGTCACGTACTTGTTCGCGCGGAGCAGCGTGCCGTCCGTGCGGTCGAGCACATACGCGAAGCCGTTGCGGTCGAAGTGGACGAGCGCCTTGTGCTTCTTGCCGTCGACGTCGAGGTTGTCGACCAGGATGTTCTCGTTGATGCCGTCATAGTCCCACTGATCGAACGGCGTCATCTGGTACGCCCACACGGCTTCGCCGGTATCGACGTTGCGCGCGAAGATCGTCATCGACCACTTGTTGTCGAAGCTGCCGTTGTTGCAGGCTTCCTGCGTCTGCGGCTTGGCGCCGCAACGGAACGAGGGGCTCCAGAGGCCGGGGTTGCCGGTCGAGTAGTAGACGAGGTGCAGATCGGGGTCATACGAATACCAGCCCCACGCTGCGCCGCCGCCGCGCGTCCATTCGTCGCCCGGATACGTATGGATGCCGAGGTCCTTGCCCGCGGTGCCGTATTCCGGATGCTTCTTGTTGGTGTTCGCGGTCAGGCAGACGTCTTTGTCCGTGCCGGTCGAATGGCATTCCCAGACTTTCTTGCCGTCCGCCAGCGCATAGGCCGTGAAGCGACCGCGCGCGGCGAATTCGTCGCCGCCGAAGCCGATCAGAACCTTGTCGTTCGCGATGAGCGGCGCGGGCGTGATCGTCTCGCCCTTGTCCGGATGCGCGTGCTTGACGACCCACGCTTCCTTGCCGGTCTTCGCGTCGAGCGCGATCACGTAGCCATCGAGCGTGCCGAACACGAACTTGCCGTCCGCATACGAACCGCCGCGATTGACCGTGTCGCAGCAGGCGCGCGGCACAGCGGATTCGTCGCGGCCGCTCGTCTTCACGTAGCTCCACACCTGCGCCGGATGATCCGGATCGGAGATGTCCAGAGCCTGCACGATGTTGCACTTGGACATTTCGGGACAGCCGCTGATGAAGATCATCATGGGCTTGCCGCCGATGTCGGCGATGACGAGGGGCTGGCCCTCGTGGCCGCGCAGTGCGCCGGTCGACTGCGACCACGCGAACTGCAGGTCCTTGACGTTCTCGGCGTTGATGCCCTTGAGCGCGCTGTATCTCTGCAGCATCAGGTTGCCGCCCGGCGCCGCCCACTGGTTCGGATCCTTGATCCGGGCGAATTGCTCGGTATCCGACGCGGCCATCGCGACGACGCTACAGGTCCCGAGCAGCGCTGCGGCAGCGCAGTACGCCTTGACTCGATGTTTCGCTGTAAGCCAACTCATCTTGAATTCTCCTCCTGCATGGGTCGGTGAAACTTCCGCGGCGACGCGAAAGCAGCCGGCGAACAGTCATCAGCCTGAGTTTCTACGCTTGCGTGGCCATGGGTTCGCGAAGGGTTTTTTTCTGGAAGCCGAAGTTCTGGACATCCGCGCATGCCACAGGCGCCGGACCACTCGAACGATGCCGGATCGGTCTGCGATGCGCCTCTATCTACTGCAGCGCTTGTGCCAAATCCACGTTAAGCGGGAAAACCAAGCACCATCAATCAATTGCAGATTGCTGCGGCGCAACGATCTTTGTTGAGTGTTCCATCGGCGGAACACCACGGGCCGAGGCGCTGCACCGGGCTTGGCATAGCGGCTCGGCGCGGCCGACGAACGGGCCGGCGCGGACCAAATCGGAAAACGCGGGAAGCGTCGCGCCCACGCGCGACGCACCTGGAAGGACGACGATCATCCGCAGCGGCCGCGTGGGCCGCTGCGTAACGCAATTCGAATCGAAGCCGTCAGTCGATTTCGAACGATTGCAGTTCCACGGGCGTCGGCGAGACCGTGATCGTGCCGAACATGCCCTGGCCCGGAGCGCCGTGCAGGTCGCAGTGGTAGCCGACGGTGCCCGGCGTCGGGAACGTGATCGTCTGCGTCCACAACGCGCTGTTCGGATCGCCGACGGGCGAGGCGCCGCAAGCGGTCGAGCAATGGAAGCTCGTGACCGCACCCGGGTCCGACGACACGTTGTGCTGGCCGCCCGCATTGGTGAAGGTCACGGTGTCGCCGGCGTTGATGGTGAGGAACTGCGGCGAGAACGCGAGCCCGACGGAGCCGCCGACCTGAACCGGGTGGTCGGTCGCCATCGCGGCGGACGAAGCCAATGCCAGCGCTGCGGCGACGCCGGCCATCATGGGTGCAACAAACAAAGAGCGCATTACATCCTCCGTACTCGATTAGGCCCGCGGCTTCCCCCGCGAGTCCGTGATGTGCCCTCGGATGGGTATCCGATCCGATTAGACGCTGGCGATCCCTAACGCGTTGCTGAAGAAATAAGCAATGGGATGCGCGTTCTTGTGCTGCGCGAGAGGGCGGCATCGCCGGACATTGCCGATCAACGGCATGGAAAAACAGTCGCTTGCACGCTGAGCCCGTCCCGTGCGCATCTTTTGTCGGCGCCGCGGAAAAACCGTAGTGCGCCGCGTGAGCGAATTCATCGGCCCGCCTCGATGAACAGCGCGACCGCGCGGATCGCTTCGTCGTCGAGCGTCTTCGCCACCGGCGTCATGATCCGGTCGCTGCTCGAAGAAACATGTTTGCCGTCGCGAAAGTCCTTGAGCCGCTGCACGACGTAGTCCGCGTGCTGGCCGCGCAGGATCGGATAGGTGCGATAGCCCGCGTCGTCGGCGGCGAGTGGGAAGCCGCCCGCATCGGCGCCATGACAACCCTGGCACGGCGGCGTGCCCGTCGCCGGATCGCCTTCGCGGAAAAGCTGCGCACCGCGTTCACCGGATGGATTCGCGCCCGCATTGAACGGCGCCGGAGGCAGCGACGCGAACCACGCGGAGAGATTGCGCAACGTTGCGTCGTCGAGATCCTTCACCTGCGAGGTCATCGGCGATTCCGGCCTCGCCTCATGCTGGAACTCGACCAGCTGCCAGTAGAGATACTCGGCATGCTGGCCCGCGAGATTCGGAAACGCCGCCGCCGGCGAAATGCCCGCGGCGCCGTGACACGCGCTGCAGACCGCAGCCTTCTCCTTGCCCGCGTTCGCGTCGCCGTGCAGCGGCGGGTTCGAACGCAGGTCGACGAAGTCGCGCGCGCCCGCGAGCGCGCTCGCGAAAACGAGCAGCGGCACCGTTCCGAGAACACGGCGGAAACAGCGAGGGGGACAAAGGATCATGCGCGTTCCCCGCTAGAGCTCGATGTTGAGCAGCAGGCCGACGAGATTCGCGCTGTAGCTTTGCGGTCCGCCGTCGGTGTAGACGCGATGATCGATGACCTGGCCATTGGCGAAGCCCGAGTAGTGCCAGTCGTCGATGTGCCCGCGCTCGTAGTAGTCGAACACGCGCAGCGAGATGCGCGAGACGATCGGGATCGTCACGCCGAGCGTGAGCCCGCTGACGTGGTAGCTCATCGGCGGAAACGCGTTTTGCGGCAGCAGGCCGTCGGCGAAATACGCGAGCGCGGTCGGCGACGCGAACGCGTAGCTCGTCACGCCGCGCGAATAGATGTAATTCCAGCCCGCGTCGAAGCGCACATGGCCGAACCACTGTGTCAGCGTCGCGCCGGCGTTGTGGTTTTTTTCCTTGTCCTTGGCCGACCAGAAGCCGTCCGCGGGATAGGTCTGGCCGCCGAAAGTCGGATCGCTGCCGAACTCGAGATCGTTGACGTTGGCCATCTCGAGCGTCGATTCGTCGTAGCCGTAGTACATGCTGACGCGGGTGAGCGGCGAGGGCTGCCACTCCCACTGCACCATCGCGCCGAGCGTGTCGTATTGCTGCCGGCCGAGCACCGCGTCGTAGTCGTTCCAGTCGCCGCGCAGCGAAGTGCTCAGCGTCATGTCGTCGCGCGGCATGAATGTCGCCATCAGATCGACCTTGTTCTCGTCGCGGTCGGAGAGGTCGTACTTGCGCAGTGCATCGACCGTGAACGGCAGGAGCCCGCCTTGCGGCGTGACGAATCCCGGCAGGCTGCTAGAGAACGCGAATTCGTACGGGTCGTAGTTGTAGGTATCGCCGGTTTGCCGCAGGTACGTGTAGTTCGCGCGGAACGTCAGCCAGTCGAGCGCGCGGTCGACCCAGGTCAGCTTGATGCTGTTGTCGTCGACTTCGCTGCGCTCGCGATGGGACGGCTCGTAGCGGCTGTACGCGTACGTCGCACCGAGCGTGTCGTGCGCGCCGACTTTCCAGTCGGCGCCGACGTTCGCATCGATCGTCTGCATGTCGAGCGGGATGCTGCTGATCTGCGTGTAGTTGGATGCCTGCGTCAGCGGATCCCACAGGCCGACTTCGCCGGGCACGACGCTGCCCTGCGCGCCGTTCTCGTTGATGAAGCCGTACTGCCCGGTCAGCGGGTTGTAGGCGACATACGCGTTGCGATAGTCCTCGCGATCGAAGCGCAGGCCGCCGCGCACGCTGAGGTCCGCAGTCGGCTGCAGCACGATTCGGGCGTCGGCCAATGTCGTGTCGATGCTCATGTCCGCGTGCGTGCGCGAGAGCGCCGCGGGCGTGTTCCACTTCGAGCAGTCGAAAAGATACGGGTTCTGCGGACCGAGGCCGCTGCCGTCGAGATCGATGCCGAATACGCCCTGGCAATCGATCGGCGCAATCAGCGCGTCGTCCTGCGACATGCGCCCACCCGATGCGGTCAGCGAGAGCTCGCCGTTCATCGGCAGCTTGCGCGTGAAGGTCGCGCGCAGGTTGTGGTAGTCGTTGTCCGGCTCCGTCGCCATCTGGCCCTGGAACAGCGGCGCCGATGTCGCGCCGGGAACGACGGGCGAGAGCGCAAACGGCGATTCGTACGTGTATCGGGTAAAGCGGTCGCGATAGAACGATCCGTCGTAGCCGAAGTCCATGCGCCAGACCGGCCCGGCGTAGCGGAAGCCGCCGTTGATATTGATCGTCGAGTCGTTGATCGGCTTGACTGTCTCGAGGATGCCGCCGTCATCCGGAAATGGATAGTTGAAGAAGAACGTGCCGCCGTAAGGTCTCGCGCCCTTGCGTTCCTCGTCGGTGACGTTCGCGTAGGCCGTCCACTGCGGCGTCAGGAACAGGCTGAAACCCAGGCCCTGCTTGTCGCGCTTGACCGAGAGCGTGCGCTCCGGAGTCGCCGCGGAAACGGCCGCGACTTCCGCGGGCGTGCTGCCGCCCGGCGTGAGGCTTGCCGGCAGCGTCAGGTTGTTCGTGCCGACGCCGTTCCAGATGGGCCGCGCCGTGTTCGTCAGCACGTTCGGCATCTCGCGCAGGAACGCCTGGATCTTGTAGCTGCCCGCGCGGCCGAAAACGGCCTGGTAGTACTGGTCGTCGTCGCTGATCCGGCTCGCGCGCACGTTCGCGTAGGTGCCGTCGTCGGGGCGCTCCCAGGTGTAGTCGAGCAGGCCGAGGATCAGGCCGCTGTCCCAGTCGACGTAGCGGTTCCACAACGCGTTGTCGTCGTCGCCGCCGGTCGCGACGGCGCCGATCTGCAGCACGCCGTACGACTGCCATTCGCCGTGATCGGAAACCTCCGGCGGCTCGGCAGGGCACATGTAGAGATTGCCGGTCGGCGACCGATGCGGGTCGGACGTCAGCCAGGAAGTGCCGCGGTCGTCGACGTCCCGCTGTGCGGCCCCGGCCGTCGGATCGAGTTTGTTCGCATGCCATGTATCGACGCCGACGCCGGAATCGGCAAGCGCGACCGCACAGATCAGCAGGCTCGTCATTCCGGCGAAGGCCGGAATCCAGCTTTTCCCCGCGAAAGCAAAAAGGGCGGCCGGCCTCCGCCGGGACGACGGCGGGGAGAACGAAGAGAGGAGGCGGATCATCTTCATCGGCGCCTCTCTACTCGTGGAACTTTGGTCCCGACGGCGCGTTCGAGCCGTGGATGTTCGCGTGGCAGGTGATGCAGCCGCGCCCCATGATGCGTTCGTCCGGGTGCGAACCACTGGCCAGCGACTGCGGCGTCTGCAGGTCGTTCGGGTGCCGCGTCGAGCTGTGGCACTGCTGGCAAA
This sequence comes from Rhodanobacteraceae bacterium, assembly GCA_036821625.1. Taxonomy (GTDB): domain Bacteria; phylum Pseudomonadota; class Gammaproteobacteria; order Xanthomonadales; family Rhodanobacteraceae; genus Dokdonella_A. The sequence continues at coordinate 3,679 of DAISJF010000034.1, read as the reverse complement.
GGAACGGAATCGGAGTCACCAGCAGCGAAGCCTGATTCGAGCCGTGCGGCGTGTGGCAGTTGAGGCAGTTCTCGCGCACCGGCGGATGCTCGAACAGGAACGGTCCGCGTTTTTCCGCGTGGCACTGATAGCAGGTCTCGTTGACCGTGTTCGTCTTCAGGAGCGGATTGGTCAGCGAACCGTGCGGGTTGTGGCAGTCGTCGCAGCTCATCTGGCCTTCCGGCAGCGGCATGTGCGAGCGCCGGTTGAACTGCATGCGGATGTCCTGATGGCACTGTGCGCAGGTGTCGTTGATCGACGCGCGCGCGAGCAGGCCTTCGACCGAGAACTTCGCCATCGGGTTGTGGCAGTCGCTGCACGAGAGCCCGTTGCGCTGGTGCACCGAGCCGAGCCAGTGATCGCGCGGACCGCCCTGGTGGCAGGTGAGACAAGTCGCGGTCTGGGTCTGGATCGGCGTGCCGGAATTCTTCGTGTAGCCGCTGATCAGGCCCTTGGCGGTCGGATTCTGCGCATGCGAGGAGCCCGGTCCGTGGCAGGTCTCGCAGACCGGAATGCTCGCATCGGCCTTGTTCGCCGCGTGCAAACCGAGCGCATGCAGCGTGTGCGTGAAATGCTCGCTCTCGAGCTGATGACACGCGATGCAGACTTTTTCACCGACCGGCTGCGCATCCGGCGCGCCCGGATTCGACGCGACTTGCGCGCGCGCAAATCCCGGCGCGGCCAGCAGCTGCTGGACATCCTGGTGCGCCTGGTCGCCGGAAAGGTTCGAGGCCGGCAGCTGGCTCGCGAGCTCCGCGCGCGTCTGTTGCGCCGGCGCGCGCGCGGGCTGGAGGCAGAACGCCGCCAGCACGAATCCGAGCGCGCCGGCCATGCCTGCCGCCGCGTTGCGAATCCTGAATTTCCCCAACGTCGATCGCATCGCGCAGTCTCTGGGATCGTCGGGCCACGGGCTGTTGCGGACATGAGAGACCCGTCCCCGCCCGCAGGCTAGGAAACCCCGCGAGAAAGGGTCAAGCGCGTGCTGAGTGAAATCAGCAATCCGGCGCGCGAACCGTGACGTTTGCCGCGCCGCGCCTCATCCTGCGCCGTGATACTTGCCGCGCCACGGCGCGTAGAACGCGCGCAGCGCGGCGATGTCGGCGGCGAGATCGGCCGTCGTCTCGAACAGCGGCCCGATCCCGATCGTGCGCGAGGGATAGTCGAAGTAGACCGGCAGGATCGGCACGCCGGCCGCGCGCGCGATGTGCCAGAAGCCGTTTTTCCATTTCGTCACGCGCTTGCGCGTGCCTTCGGGCGCGATGCCGAGCCACAGCCGCGGGTTGTCGGCGAAGCGCCGGGTCATCTGCCGGACGACGCCGTTCGCGCTGTCGCGTTCGATCGGAATGCCGCCCATGCGGCGCAGGATCCAGCCGAACGGACCGACGAACACTTCGCGCTTGGCCATGAACGAAATGTCGGCGCCGAGCGCGCTGCGGAACAGAAGGCCCCAGACGCCATCCCACCACGACGAATGGGGCGCGGCGATCAGCACGAGTTTGGGCCGGTCCGGCAGCGTGCCGGCGAGATGCCACCCGCATCGCCGCAGCAGCCATGCGCAGAACCGGCGGCCGGCATTCTGTGCGAACTGCGGCATCGACGGCGGCAATGCCGGCAGCGCGGTCGCGTCGCTCACTCGTGGTCCCATCCGCGCGTCGAGCGCGCACGCTTGATCGTCGACCGATTCTTCTTCGTCTCGATGCGCCGTTCCTTCGATGCGCGCGTCGGCTTCGTCGCGATGCGGCGTTTCGGAACGTGCATCGCCGCTTCGATGAGCGCGGCGAGACGCGCGCGCGCGTCCTCGCGGTTCTTGGCCTGATCGCGGAACCGGTTGGCCTGGATCACGAGGACGCCGTCGGCCGTTAGCCGCCGGTCGCGGCGTGCCAGCAGCCGCGCGCGCACGGGTTCGGGCAATGCGCGCGAGCGCGCGACGTCGAAGCGGAGCTCGACCGCGCTCGCAACCTTGTTGACGTTCTGCCCGCCGGGGCCCGCCGCGCGCACGAAGCGCTCGACGAGCTCGTCTTCGGGAATGGACAGGGAACCGCCGACCGACACCATGCGGTCATTCTAACCAACGACCCGGCGGCGCCCGCTGCGGCGCCGTCAAGCGTGCACTGTCCGGCGACGCGCTCGCCGGATGCGCCGATCAGTTGTTCTTGGTCGCGTTCTCGCGCGCCTCGACCTGGCGAGCGACCGCAATCGTGCGTTGCACGTTGTCGACCAGCGCCTGCACCTGCTGCGCGGTGCCGTGCTGCTGCAGCATCGAAATGCGAGTGCGCAGCTGGTCGATGCGCTTGTCGCAGTAGCTGGCGAAGCGTCCGACCTGTTGCGAAGTCTCGCTGCTCGCCGCGGCCTGCTTTGCCTTCTGGCAATAGCCGTCGAGCTCGGTGACGGCGGCGCTCGCTGCCGTGACATCGGCGGGAGGAGCGTTGTTGTCGACGGGACCGGGCGCCTGCATCAGCGTCGGCGGCGGCCGGTCGTTCGGCGTCGGCATGCGCGCGACGGATCGGTGCTGCATCAGCAAAGCCTCGGCCTGGCGCACGGTCGGCGGACGGGTCAGCTCGTCGAACGTGATCTTGTCCGGATTGCGATCCGCATCGGCGATCCAGCGGTCGACCCTCTGCCGGCACATCGATTTGGTCGCATCGGCGACCGCGGCCGGCGGCAGACCCTTGGTGATATCCACGTCGCCGGACCATGCGCGCATGCAGTCAACCGCGCCCTGATCGAGCGGTGCCTGCGGATCGGTCGCGATGGCGCGATCCGTGCGCAGCAGCCGCGTCAGCTGGGCGTCCTGAAATTCGCGCGCGCGATGGCACGCCGAGACGCCGGCGAGGCACGTCGCGGCGACGGCAACGATGGCGATGCGACCCATTCTTTTCACGTCAACCTCCATTATGCAGAAACCATAATCGGATTCAGGACTTGCGCAGCGCAGCCCACAGGGAAAGGGCGCCTCCCAGCAGCGCCGCGCCGCCCAGCATGCGAACCCCGAATCGCGGCAGGTCCGCGGCCGGGAGCAACAGTGCCACCGCGCCCGCGACGATCAGCGAGACGGCGAGCGACAGCCACACCGCGATGCGCTGGCCGCGCTGCGTGCGCCGTTCGATCGCCTTCAGATCGTCCGAAGCGACGCGAAGTTCCAGCCGGCCTTGCGTGGCCAGCGCGAGGTAGTCGTGCACGAGCTGCGGCATGTCCGGCGCCGCCGAGATCCATTCGGGCAGCCGGCGCCGCAGCGCCTTCAGCGCCGCGCGCGGTCCGTGCCGCTCGCGCCAGATCTGCTCCAGGACCGGCTTGGCCGTGTCCCAGATGTCGATGCGCGGATGCAGCAATCGCCCGACGCCCTCGATGTTGAGCAGCGTCTTCTGCAGCAGGATCAGCTGCGGCTGCAGCGTGAGCTCGTATCGTCGCGCGACCTGGAACAACTTGACGACGACTTCGGCGAGCGAAATCTCGCTCAGCGGGCGCGTGAAGTAGGGCTCGCACACCGTGCGCACGGCCGCTTCGAGCTCGTCGAGCCGCGCGCTCGCAGGGATCCAGCCGGCGCGGATGTGCAGCTCCGCGACGCGCCGGTAGTCCTGGTTGAACAGCGCCAGGAAATTCTCGGCGAGCCAGTACTGATCCTGTTCCGCCAGCGTGCCCA
>DAISJF010000033.1:0-10421 GCA_036821625.1 Rhodanobacteraceae bacterium | reverse complement strand
GGCGATCGCGACGGCGCGCCGCCTCGGCGCGCAGGTCGAAGGCTTCGACGTGCGGCCGGAGACGAAGGAGCAGATCGAATCGCTCGGCGCGAAATTCCTCGATCTCGGCGTCAGCGCGGCCGGCAGCGGCGGCTACGCGCGCGAGCTGACTCAGGAAGAACGCGACCGTCAGCAGCAGGCGCTCGCGGAGCAGCTGAAGGGCTTCGACGTCGTCGTCACGACCGCGGCCGTGCCGGGACGCAAGGCGCCGCGCATCATCAGCGCGGCGATGGTCGCCGGCATGAAGCCGGGCGCCGTCATCGTCGACATCGCGGCCGAGACCGGCGGCAACTGCGAGCTGACCGAGGCGGGCAGGACCGTGGTCAGCCCGAACGGCGTCAGCGTGATCGGCACGGTCAATCTGCCGGCGACCGCGCCGGTGCACGCGAGCGAGATGTATGCGCGCAATCTCTACAATTTTCTCGAGCTGAGCGTCAAGGACGGCGCTATTCATCTCGACTGGAACGATGAGCTGATCGCGAAGACGTGCCTGACGCATGCCGGCGAGATCAGGAATGAGGCGGCGAAGAAATTGGTGGAGGACGCACCCTGATTTGTCATCCCGGCGAAGGCCGGGATCCAGCTCTTGCCTATCGCACGATGAAAGCTGGATTCCGGCCTTCGCCGGAATGACGATAAACCGAGGACAAACAATGATCGACGGTTTTCTCGCGCTCTACATCTTCATGCTCGCCGCGTTCACCGGCAAGGAAATCATCGGCCGCGTGCCGGTGATCCTGCACACGCCGCTGATGTCGGGCTCGAACTTCGTGCACGGCATCGTGCTGGTCGGTGCGATGGTCGCGCTCTCGCAGGCCGAATCTGCGCTGGCGATCGCGATCGGGTTCATCGGCGTCGTGCTCGGCGCGGGGAATGCGGCGGGCGGCTATGTCGTGACCGAACGGATGCTGGAGATGTTCAAGTCGAGCAAGGACAAATGACGGCAGGATGCCGTCATCCCGGACAGCACATGGATGTGCGCTGATCAGGGATCCAGCATGAATGTTGCGAGGTTCCCTCATCCGCCTGCCGGCACCTTCTCCCGCGAGCGGGAGAAGGTTTTGAGAATGCGAGGTTGCACAAGAACCGATCATGGATAACCAACTGCTCACGCTCCTCGCGAAAGCCAGCTATTTCCTCGCCGCGGTGCTGTTCATCCTCGGCATCAAGCGCATGTCCTCGCCGGTCACGGCGCGCAAGGGCATCGTGCAGGCCGGCATCGGCATGGTCATCGCGACGCTCGCGACATTCGCGATCACGGGCGGGCACAACCTCTGGCTGATCGTGGCCGGCATCGCGATCGGCGTCGTGCCGACCTGGATCTGGGGCAAGAAGGTCGCAATGACCGACATGCCGCAGATGGTCGCGCTGTTCAACGGCATGGGCGGCGGATCGGCGGCGGCCATCGGCGCCGGAGAGCTGCTCAAGTTCACGCGGCCGGGTGTCGAAGCGCCGGCGCTCGCGACGCTCGCGCTCGCGGTGGTCGGCGCCTTGATCGGCTCGATCTCGATGACCGGCTCGATCATCGCCTGGGCCAAGCTCGACGGGCGCATGGACAAGCGCTTCACGTTCGGCGCGCAGCAGATCGTCAATTTTCTCGTGTTCGCCGCCGCCGTGCTCGCGGGCGCCGCGGTCGTATTCTGGAAGCTCGATCCAAGCCTCGTCGTCGTGTTCTTCCTGCTCGCGCTCGCGTTCGGCGTGCTGATGACGCTGCCGATCGGCGGCGCCGACATGCCGGTCGTGATCTCGCTGTACAACGCGCTGACCGGTCTCGCGGTCGCATTCGAAGGCTACGTGATGCAGATCGAGGCGCTGATCATCGCCGGCACGGTCGTCGGCGCGGCGGGCACGTTCCTGACGCAGCTGATGGCGAAGGCGATGAATCGCCCGATCACGAATGTGCTGTTCTCGAATTTCGGCGGCGGCGGCGGTGCGACCGAGATCGCCGGATCGCAAAAGCCCATCGAGGCGAGCGACGCGGCTTCGCTGCTTTATCTTGCCGACAAGGTCATCATCGTGCCGGGCTACGGCATGGCGGTCGCGCAGGCGCAGCACAAGATCTGGGAGCTGTCGCAGGCGCTGATCAAGGCCGGCAAGGAAGTGAAATTCGCGATCCATCCGGTCGCAGGCCGCATGCCGGGTCATATGAACGTGCTGCTCGCCGAGGCCGGCGTGCCGTACGATCTGATCGCGGACATGGACGACATCAATCCCGAGTTCAAGACCTGCGACGTCGCGATCGTGATCGGCGCGAACGACGTCGTTAATCCGGCTGCGAAGACCGACAAGTCGTCGCCGATCTACGGCATGCCGATCCTCGACGTCGTCAATGCGAGGCAGGTGATCGTGATCAAGCGCGGCAAGGGCACCGGTTTTGCGGGCATCGAGAACGCTCTTTTCTATCAGGACAACACGCGCATGCTCTACGCGGACGGCAAGGAAGCCGCGAACCGGCTGATCGGCGAGCTCAAGGCGATCGAGGGCGGCGGGCACTGAGCGCCGGCTGTCCGCCGGCTCGGCGCCGGCGCTTCAGCGATTTCTCGACCACAGCGTGCCGGCAGCGGCGATCACGCACGCGAGTCCGAATATCGCGATTCCGGCCGGATCGAGGTTCGCCCACGCGATGTCGATCGCCATGCGCGGCTCCATCTGCAGCAGCGCGCTGCGCAGCGGCAATCCGAGCAGCGAGGCGACCTGCGCCGTTGCCTGCATGTACAGCGAATACGCACAAGCCAGCGCGACGCCGGCGATCGCGATCGCGGCGCCGGACCAGCGTTGCGCAAATCCGTGCGCGCGCAGCGCCCATGCGACCGCAGCGGCGACTGGCAGCGAGAGCGTCATCAGGTCGCGCCGCGCATAGAGCGCGATCAGGCACCAGATCGCGCCGCCGGCGAGCGCGCACATGAAGGCCGTGGCGATACCGATCCAGCGTGCGCGCCGTGGCGGGGCAGGGGCCAGTGGCTGATGCACCATCCGGTGATCCGTGCTTCGCCATCGGATGGCGGGAACGCGATCATAGCGGCACGTCGGTCGCGGCGGGAGTTTCGAGCCGCGATGCGCTGTGCCTGTCGGCGGGTTGCAGCGGCTTTGCGAAGTGGAACGAGGTCACGACCATCCCTTCGCGGAAATAGAACCGGTGCGCCTGCTGGCGCTGGGTGCCGGAATCGAGATTGAGCTTCGCGCAGCCCGCGCCGCGCGCGGCGTCTTCGAGGTGGCGCAGCAGCGCCTTGCCGATGCCTCGGGAGCGTTGCGATTCGTCAGTGACGAGGTCGTCGACGTACATCTGCACGCCGTCGAACGTGTTCTCGTGGATGCGGAATACCGCGACGCCGACGACCTCACGTTCGGTTGTCGCAATGCTCATCCGCGCGCCGTCGTCGAACACGCGCTGCATCTTCGCCGCATACGCCTCGGGCAGTTGCGGGCGCAGCTGGCGGTGAACGACTTCGGCGCGTGCGAGCCATTCGGGTTCGATCACGCGTCCGTGACGGTCGGTGATGTCGATGATGCGGATCGTGCTCATGTGCGCGCGCGGTCGATGGCGAGGAGTCGCTGCACCGAGCGCGGAACCGCGATCCCGTGCGCGACGCTTTCGTCCGCGAGCGGCATGCCGTACGCCGCGCGCTGCGGCACGACTCCGGCCCAGTGCGGCAGTCCAATGTCGGCAGGATCGTCCTTGGCGCCGCCGGTGCGCACCTTCGCGCTCGCATCCTCGATCTCGAAGCGCAGCACGTTCGTTGCGGCGAGCTCGTTGCGGTCCGGCGGTCGCGATTCGGCGGCGCGGCCGGGAATGATCGTGTCGACGAAACGCGCCAGTGCCGCGACTTTTTCATCGGCGTCGCTCACGAGCGTCGCGACGCCGAACGCGACGACCGAGCGGTAGTTCACCGAATGATGAAAGTGCGAGCGCGCCAGCACGAGGCCGTCGACGATCGTCACGCTGATGCAGGCCGGAACGCCCGCACCGAGCGCGTTGACGAGCCGGCTCGCGATCGAGCCGTGCAGCAGCAGGTTCTCTCCGTCGCGCGCATAGAGCATCGGGATCACAAAGGGCTGTCCGTCCGTGCAGAAACCGACATGCGCGATCAGGCCGGCGTCGAGAATGGCGTGGATGCTCTCGCGGTCGTAGCGCGCGCGCACCTTGGTGCGCTGCACGCGATGGCGCGCGTGCGATGCGCGAGCTTTCGATCGCGCGGCGGCACGGTTCTGGTCGGATCGAGCGGACATGGGCAGTCGTCCCGAAGATGAACGGACCGGATGAACTCTAGGCCCGATTATTGGTACCATGGAGCGCCACCATCGTCGGCGTTGATGGAGCCAATTCCATGTATCTGGACCTGGATGGCGACGGCCCGCGCTACGCGCAGCTGATCCGCTCGCTCAAGGGCGCGATCCTCGACGGTCGCGTCGCGGCCGGTGCGCGGCTCCCGGCGAGCCGCTCGCTCGCGCGCGAGCTCGATATCTCGCGCAACACCGTGCTCGCCGCGTATGAACAACTGCAGGCGGAAGGTTTCCTGGTCGGGCGCGTCGGGTCCGGCAGCTATGTCGCGAGCGTCGGCCATCCGGCGCCGCAGCGACGCAACAGCGCGACGCTGGTCGCGCCGCTGTCGGCATTTGCGCGACGCGTGCTCGCGAACTTCGACGGACGCTCGATTCCGGGCCGCCAGCACCGCGGGCTGCGCTACAACCTGCAGTACGGCCTGCCGCTCGCGAATCCGATGCTGGCGAGCGTCTGGCGCCGCGAGCTCAATCGCACGGCCGAGCATCTCGAGTTCGACTATCCCGACGCGCAAGGCCTCCTCGCATTGCGCGAGCAGGTCTGCGACTACCTCGCGCGGCGGCGCGGCGTGCCGGCGACGCCCGAAGACGTGCTGATCGTGTCCGGCACGCAGCAGGCGTTCGCGCTGGCGGCGCGCGTGTTGCTCGAGCCCGCGGAAACCGTCGTGCTCGAAGATCCGCACTACCGCGGAGCGCGCCAGGTGTTCACCGCACACGGCGCGCACGTGCGCGGCTGCCGAGTCGATGCGGACGGCCTCGTGCCGTCCGCGCTGCCCGACAGCGCGCGGCTTGCGGTCGTCACGCCATCGCATCAGTTCCCGACCGGCGCGTTGCTTCCGCTCGCGCGGCGCGTCGAGCTGCTCGAATGGGCCGCGACGCAGCGCGCCTGGCTGATCGAAGACGACTACGACGGCGAATTCCGCTACGGCGGCCGGCCGCTCGCGGCGCTGAAATCGCTCGATCGCGACGGACGCGTCATCTACATCGGCAGTTTTTCCAAGGCGTTGTTTCCGGCACTCAGGCTCGGCTACATGGTGCTCCCCGCCGCGTTGCGCGATGCGTTCGTCGCGGCGAAGTGGCTCGAGGATCGCGGTTGCAATGCGCTCGAACAGGCCGCGCTCGCGCGGTTCATGGGCGATGGCGGATTCGAGCGCCACCTGCGCCGCGCCGCGCAGACGCTGCGCGCGCGACGCAGCGCGATGCTGACGGGTCTCGCGCGGCATGCGGCCGACGTGGTCGAAGTCGTCGATTCGAATGCCGGCATGCATCTCACCGCGTGGCTGAACGGCATGAGTCATGCCGACTGCGAGCGCCTCGTCGAGCAGGCGCGCGCGCGCGGGCTCGGTCTCTACGCGATCGCGCCGTATTGCCTGAAGGCGCCGGCGCGGCCGGGTCTCGTCCTCGGTTATGCCGGCCTGCCGCCGGCCGACATCGAGGCGGCGATGCGACTGTTCGGGAAGTGCCTGCGCGAGTCGGGGCTGCTTGCGAAGAACGAAGCGAGTGCGCAGAGAGACGAAGCGAGCGTCCGCGGTGAGCGGTGAGTGGAAGAAAGACGACGCTCGGTCCTTGCGCGCAACGCACGCCGCCAACCGCTCACTGCGCGCACGCATTGAAGCGCCCGCGTCCGCCCTGATATCCCGACGAGAGGCATAATGATCTGCCGTGCGGGCGCAGCAGCGACATGACCTACAGCCAGACCTCCGAACCGATCCGCCTCGAGCGCGACTGCGTCGCCGTGATGGTGCCGCAGGGCGATTCGGTCACGTTGCCGGCGGGGCAGGTCGGATACATCACGCAGGCGCTCGGCGGCAGCTTCACGGTCTATGTCGACGGCAATCTGTTCCGGATCGACGGCACCGACGCCGATGCGCTGGGCCGGGAGCCGCCGCCTGCGCTCGAGCTGCCCGAGGGCGCGGCCGACGAGGACGTCGAGAAGCTGGTCTGGCAGCAGTTGCGCACATGCTTCGACCCCGAGATTCCAATCAACATCGTCGACCTCGGCCTTGTCTACAACTGCACGCTCGAACGTCTCGACGACGGACGCCGCAAAGTGAGCGTCGAAATGACCCTGACCGCGCCGGGCTGCGGCATGGGCGAGATTCTCGTCGATGACGTACGCACGAAGCTCGAGATGATTCCGACCGTCGCCGAGGCCGACGTCGAGCTCGTGTTCGATCCGCCGTGGAACCATACGATGATGTCGGAAGCGGCGCGGCTGGAAACGGGGATGTTTTGACGCGTCCGCGGTCACGCCCACCGCCACCGCCGTTCCGCGCCCGCCGCCCAAGCCAATCGCAGGATTCCGCACTCTCGTCACACCGCGCGCGTTGCTCCGGTCGTAGGATGCGCTGCGCCGGAGGGTCGCCATGAAGAACCGCCTGCACGTGATTGCGCTGGTCCTTTTCGTCGTCTGCTTCTTTTACGACATCGTGGTCTGGGGCAGCGTCTACGCGCTCCCCGACGTGGGTCCGGGCATCGCCGATTCGGCGCGCCGCGAGGCGCCGCTGGCAACGAGCTACATTGCGCTCGGCAACATCGTCGATTCCTGGGCGCCGGCCTTGCGCGACTATGGCAGCCAGCGCCTGCTCGACGGTTTTGCCGACGGATTCGAGCGGATACGCGATGATCCGACGGTTGCGATGGACCTGATCTTCGGGCCGAGCTGGAACGCGACCCACAGCTGGATCAAGACGATGTACTGGGCCGCTCCGATCCTGTTCGTCATCACCGTGATCCTCTGGGTACGCAGGCCGAAGCACGTCCACTCCCTGCGGCGCTGACGGACGTAGGGACGTCTAAAGCTCTTTACGTGTGGATGCCTATACGTCCGCCCCGCTTGTCCGGACAAGTGTTCGACTTGGCGATCTGTCCGGACAACTATTTTGCGCCGCACAATAATCCGAGTTCTTTCAAGGAGTTGCACGGGCTTACAGCTTGACGGCGCCGCCCTTCCGCAGTAGCTTGCCGCGCGCTTTTCTTTACATCTCCTGTGTCTGCTGGCGACGGCGGCTGTCCGCAGCGCTTCCGGCATGCCGAACAGGGGATTCATGTGGGAACGGGAGCATGGCCGGCGGTCGGGCATCCGCCGACCCGAGCATTTCCGATCTTTCAGGCGCGGGGCCCCCGCGGTCGCCACGCCCAAAGGCCACCTGGGACGATCCGAAAGGATCCGGCCAAGGACGGCACCGGCGACGGCAGTGAACTCTGCCGTCGCCGACCCTCCAGCGCGCGTGCCGGCAAACGCACGCGCGCAAAACGCGACGCTGCTCCGCGACCCTGCGCCCACAGGGTCAGGAGAGGCACACCCGGCCCGTAAGGGCCGGGTTTTTTTATTCCCAACCGACAAGACGAAACGGCCGATCCGCGCGCCTGCGACGGCGCCGAATGCCGGCGCGGGGGCCGGCTTTCTAGGCCTCGTGCAGCGCCTTGGTCGGATCGAGGCCGGCCGCGCGGCGCGACGGGATCCAGCTCGCCGCTACGGCGATGAACGTGAGCAGGGCCGCGATCCCGACGTAGATGGTCGGATCGGTCGCACGCACTTCGAACAGCAGCGCGGTCATCAGCCGCGTCAGCGCGAGCGCACCGGCGAGGCCGATCACGAGCCCGACGGCGGCGAGCCTGACGCCGTGACCGATCACCATCTTCTGCACGTCCGTCGCGCGCGCGCCGAGCGCCATGCGGATGCCGATCTCCGACGACCGCTGCGTGACCGAATACGCCATCACGCTGTAAACGCCGAGGCTCGCGAGCACGAGCGCGAGCGCCGCGAATACGATCAGCATCGTCATGGTGAGATCGCGGTCTGCGATCGACTGGCGGACGATGTCGCTCATCGTTCCCGGCGCGATCAGCGGAATCCCGGGATCGACGTCGTGAAGCGCGGCCCTGACGCTGGCGGTCAGCGCCGCGGGATCGCCGTCGGTATGGACGAGGATGCCGGTGAAATTCTCGGGCCGCTGGAACAGCGGGTAGTACATTTCCGGCACCGGCGGCGTCGTCAGGTTGTTCGTGTGCGTGTCGGCGACGACGCCGACGATCTCGCCGGTCAGCGAGAGCATGCCGGTGACGAGCTTCTGCCCGAGCGGATTCTCGTTCGGGAAGAGCTGCTTCGCCATCGTCTCATTGATGATCATTACCTGATTGCTGGTCGGCGTGTCGTGCTCGTCGAAATCGCGGCCGGCCTTGAACGGAATGCCGAGCACGCCGAATCGGTTCGGGCTGATCAGATGCCGTATCGCGAGCGGCCGCTCGGCCGGCGGCGGCAGCGGACGGCCGACGACCGCGTACGGCGATTGCCCGTTGTTGCCGCTGAGCGGCGGATTGTCGCTGAGCGCGACACCTTTCTGGCCCGGAATCTCCTCGAGCCTGTGATAGAGGCGCGAGTAGAAGTTCGCCGTCGCTTCGGTGCGCGCGGGATACTGCGCCGGCGGCACGACCGCGAACGCGACAAAGGTCCCGTCGGTGCGAAATCCGGGCGATACGTTCTGGATGCGCACGACCGTGGAGATCATGAGACCGGTCGCGACCAGCAGCACGAATGCGACCGCGATCTCGGCGATCAGGAGCCCGCTGCGGAAGCGGTTGTGCTTCGGGCCGCTGGTCGATTCGCGACTCGAATCCTTGAGCGCATCGTTGGCCGCATTCATCGAGGCGTGCATTGCGGGCACCATGCCCATCGCGACGCCGCAGAGGATCGAAATCACCAGCGTGAACGCGATAATGACCGGGTCGAGCGAGATTTCCTCGGCGCGCGGCACGAAGTCATGTCCGACATGCGAGAGCAGCGGCAGCACCGCCCCGGCGAGCGCGAGACCGACCACGCCTCCGGTAATCGAGAGCATTAGGCTCTCGGCGAGGAATTGCACGATGATGCGACTCCGCTTGGCGCCGAGTGCGAAGCGGATGCCGACTTCCTTGCGCCGGCGCGAAAAGCGCGCGAGCAGGAGGTTCGCGACGTTCGCGCAAGCGATCAGCAGTACCGAAGCGACCGCGACGAACAGCATCAGGTAAGTCTGCCGCTGGTTGCCGACCAGGTTTTCCTGCAGGAAGCCGACGTCGAGCTTCGAAGTCGAATCGACGTTGGTCGGGTGCGCCTGCGCGTAGCCGGCCGCGATCACGTTCATCGCGGTGCGTGCTTCCTCGATGCCGACGCCGGGCTTCAACCGTGCGAGCACGTTGTAGAAAAGACCCCCGTCGTCGATCTGCTTCTGCACGATGAACGGCGATTCGTACGGGCGCGTCGTGAACAGCGCGATCTGGTTCAGCGGGAACGCGGTCGCATCCTTCGGCATCACGCCGATGACCGTATAGGGCCTGCCGTCGAGCGTCAGCGACTGGCCGACGACGTCCTCACGTCCGGCGAAGTGCTTTTGCCAGTAGCCGTAGCTCAACAACGTGACCGGCGCGCCGCCGGGACGATCCTCGTCGGCGAGAAAGTTGCGGCCGAGCATCGGCTGCACGCCGAGCAGCGGGAAATAGTTCTGCGAGACGATCTGCCCCTGCAGCTGCTCGGGATCGCCGGCGCCGGTGACGATGAACGCGTTCGGCGTCGACACCGAGACATCGGTGAACACCTGCTGGCGTTCGCGCACCGCGAGCATGCGCGGCCACGACATCGGCGCCTGAGCGAGTCCGCGTTCGGGCAGGAGCGACTGGAGCTGCACGATCCGGCCCGGATCGGCGTACGGCAGAGGCCGCAGGAAGATCGCCTCGATCATGCTGAAGATCGCGCTGTTGGCGCCGATGCCGAGGGCGAGGGCGAGGATCGCCACGAGACTGAACACGGGCGACTTGAGAAGCGATCGGAATGCGTAAGCGAGGGTGTCCATGTTCGGACAGTCTCCGGTGGATCCGTTCTTTGTGCGCCCCGTGGGGTCCCGGCGAATTCCAGTGCTGATCGATGGTGAGATGTCCGGGTGCGGCGATAGGTTGCAACGCACGATGCCGACGGCAGTCGCGTAGCTTATCCCTTCAACGGGGCGGATAATCAATCGCGTCGTTCGCGGGAAGGATCGACATGCGGCGTCTCATCGGCATCCTGCTTGTCGGCGTGGTTGCGTTCGTTTCGTTCGCGGCAGCGCACGCTGCGGTACGCGGTACGCCGG
>DAISJF010000032.1:4658-10559 GCA_036821625.1 Rhodanobacteraceae bacterium | reverse complement strand
CGGGCGCGCGATGCTCAGTTGCGCAGCGATTTGCGCACGCGCTCGAGCAGTCCGTTGCGATCGTTCGGCGAGGTCACCGGCAGCGCGAGCTCGCTCTCGACGTAGCCGAGCGCGTTGTAGGCGTTGATGAAATCGACGACGTCGCCGGCGCCCGCTTTGCTCTGCGTGGCGATCTCGTCGATCGTGCCGATGCCGCTCATCATCGCGGTCGCGATGCGGAAGTGCTTGGGGAATTCGCGCTCGACCTGCGGCCAGCGCTTCAGGCGGTAGCGCGCGTCCGGCGCCAGGCCGGGGTCGAGCTGGCCTTCCCAGCGCGCCAGGTGCGCGAGCCAGATCAGGCGCGAATACGGCTGCGCCGGCAGGATCTCGACCGCGCTCGCGAACTCGTCCGCATCAAGATGAATCAGCTGCTCTCGACGCAGCGGGTGCTTGCTCCATCCGGTCAGCGCCTTGAGGCCGACGCCGGCATACCATCGCTGGCGCTCGGGCTCGATGATGATCGAAGGCAATCCTTCGCAGACGAGACGGACGGGTCCCGATGCCGCGTCGAGCACACGCACGAGCTCGTCGACGAAGTAGATGTCGGGTTCGGCCGGCGTCGGCGCCGGCGCCGGCTCGATCGCGGGCTCCGCGTGTACGACTTTGGTTTCCTGTTTCGGCGCGGGCGCCTCGATGAAGTGCTCGGGCGCCGGCGCGGCTTCGTAGGTTTCGGCGTTCGCCGGCTGCATGGCCTGCGGCGCTTCCGACTGGCCGTTGGCCATGCCGGCGCTGATGCGATTCAGGAGCTTGACGAGATCGCTGCTGACGACCGGCTTGCGCAACGAAAACTCGGGCTCGAGCGGCTGTGCAGCGCTCGTGTACGCGATCACGAGGCGGCCGCGCGAGCGGGCGCGCAGCCAGTCCATCTGTCCGTACATCGATTCGATGTCGACCAGCAGGAGGTCGGCATCGGCCGCCTCGGCGCTCGCCCACGAGGACGAGAGCTTGTGGCGGTGGCGTTCGAGCAGGGCGCTGATGCGCGCGACCTCATGCTCGGAGGCGCCGCTGACGGCAATGGTGCGAGTTGTGCTCATGGCGGTCCAGGTTCCCCAATGGAGCGATCGGGGTCGGACCATGCAATCGGTGTGCCCGGGCGAGCTCGGCCGTCCGGGAGCCGCTCAAGGCGGGGTTTTTGCGCAAAAGCGACGTTGTCTGTCAGGCCTCGACGGGCGTCACGGGCTGCTCGGCGGGTTGATCGACGGACCGCTCGCGCTGCATCCGCCAGAGCTGTGCGTAGCGTGCGTCCAGCGCCAGCAATTCCTCGTGGGTCCCGCGCTCGACGATGCGCCCGTGCTCGAGCACGATGATCTGGTCCGCGCCGACGATCGTCGAGAGCCGGTGCGCGATGACGAGCGTGGTCCGATCGCGCGCGATTTCGGCGAGCTCGGCCTGGATGATCTTCTCCGTGCGCGTGTCCAGCGCCGACGTGGCCTCGTCGAACACGAGTATCGCGGGGTTCTTGAGCAGCGTTCGCGCAATCGCGACACGCTGCTTCTCGCCTCCGGAAAGCTTCAGGCCACGCTCGCCGACCATCGTGTCGTAGCCGAGCGGCAGCGACTCGATGAATGCATGGATGTGCGCGGCCCGCGCCGCCGCGATGATTTGCTCGCGGGTCGCCTCGGGCCGGCCGTAGGCGATGTTGTAGTAGATCGTGTCGTTGAACAGCACCGTGTCCTGCGGAACGATGCCGATCGCGCGGCGCAGCGAGGCCTGCGTCACCTCGCGGATGTCCTGTCCGTCGATCGTGATGCGTCCGCCGCTGACGTCGTAGAAGCGGAACAGGAGTCGCGCGAGCGTCGACTTGCCCGCGCCGGTCGTGCCGACGACCGCAACCGTTTCGCCGGCCGGAATGCGGAAATCCACGTCGCGCAGGATCGAGCGAGCGCTCTCATAGTCGAAATCGACGTGCTCGAAACGGACTTCGCCGCCGGCGAGCTCGAGCGGCCTCGCGTCCGGCACGTCCTCGATTTCCTTCTCTTCCTCGAGCAGCGCGAACATCCGCTCGATGTTGGTCAGCGCCTGCTTGACCTCGCGGTACACCATGCCGAGGTAGTTGAGCGGGATCGAAAGCTGGATCAGGAACGCGTTGACCAGCACGAGATCGCCCAGGCTCAGCGTGCCCGCGACGACGCCGGCCGACGCGCGCCACAGCAAGAGCGTGAGGCCGGTCGCGACGACGCCGGCCTGGCCGATGTTGAGCACCGCGAGCGTCTTCAGGCTCTTGACCGTGGCTTCCTCGAGCTTCACCAGGCTCGAGTCGTAGCGCGCGAACTCGTGCCGCTCGTTGCCGAAGTACTTGACCGTCTCGTAGTTCAGGAGCGAATCGACCGCATGTGCGTTTGCCTCGGTGTCGGCCGCGTTCGCCGCGCGGTAGTAGCGCAGCCGCCATTCGGTGACCGAGAACGTGAACGTGATGTACACCGCGAGGGTCGCCAGCGTGATCGCGGCGAAGCCCCAGTCGTAGCGCACGATCAGGATCCCGCAGACGATCGCGACTTCGAGCAGCGTCGGCAGGATCGTGTAGATCGTCCAGTCGAGCAGGTCCGAAGTTGCGGTCATGCCGCGCTCGACGTCGCGGGCGACGCCGCCGGTGCGGCGGTCGAGATGGAAGCGCAGCGACAGCGCGTGCAGGTGCTCGAACACGCGCAGCGTGATCTGCCGCGAAGTGCGCGCCATCACGCGCGCGAACACGATCTGGCGCAGCTCCTGGAACAGCGAAGCGGAAAGCCGCAGTGCGCCGTACGCGACCAGCAGCAGCAGCGGCACGAGCAATGGTTTCGGCGCGATGTCGAGCTTGTCGACCAGTTCCTTGAGGATGATCGGCACGCTGATGTTGGCGAGCTTGGCGGCCACCAGAAACACGAGCGCGACGCCGACGCGCAGCCGGTAGCGCCACACCTGCGGCCACAGGCGGCGGAACACGGAGAAAAGCGTGGCGGGTCGGGATTCGGGCGTCGGCATGAACGGGCTTTACATGGGGCTGCACCGACCGTTAACAATCGGGCCAGCATCCGCGGCGCTATGATCCCTCTTGCTCACAAGTCCCCCGTCTCTCGCAAGGAGGTCGCCATGCGAACGATAACCCTGTTTGCTGTCGCCGCGCTGCTGATGGGCAACGGTCTTGCTGTCGCCGCAGACGCTCCCGCGGCAGCGCGCACCAAGGCGCCGCACGGGGCCAAGGTGTTCATCGTATCGCCGAAGGACGGCGCGACGGTGGGTCAGGACGTCACCGTCAAGTTCGGCGTCAAGGGTATCGCGCTCAAGCCGGCCGGCGATACGACGCCCGACTCCGGCCATCACCACCTGCTGATCGACCAGAACGAGCTGCCGCCGCTCGACGCGCCGATTCCGAACGATGCGACGCACAAGCACTACGGCAAGGCGCAGACCGAGGACACGATCCACCTCGATCCCGGCACGCACACGCTGCAGCTCGACTTCGGCGATTCGGCGCACAGGCAGTTCGATCCGCCGATCGTGTCGAAGAAGATCACCGTGCACGCGAAGTAGCGCTGCGCAGCGAATTTCTCATTCGCGCGACGCTCTGCCGCCGCTGATGGAGATCGGTACGATCGTGCCATGGGTTTCGGCGCTGGTGACGGTGTATTTCGTCTTCGCCGGCGATGCCTATCCGCGCACGAAGGCGATCGTTGCCGCGCTGTGTCTGCTGTCGTTCGCGCCGACGCTCTGGTTTCCCGAATGGTATCTCGCGGGTCTGCTGGTGCAGATCGCGCTGATCGTCGGGCTTCTGCTCTATTTCAAGGTGCGGCCGGAATGAGACGTCAGCCTGATTGTCCGGATGCGGAGCGCAGCCAGCGTTTCGACGACGTGTCGAAAACACAGAGTCACGCTCTTCCCCTCTCCCGCTTGCGGGAGAGGGCAGGGTGAGGGCTCTTTTCGCGGAGACACTGCGATTCTCGAACGCGCCATCGCGCTGCGGCGAACCAAGGACTCCCCTCACCCCATCCCTCTCCCGCAAGCGGGAGAGGGGGCCGCTCGCTCATGCTTTACTACTGGATCGGTTCGTCCAGCATCAGCTCGCGCGCATATCGCACCGGCGGCGAGCCGAACGACAGCAGCTTGTCGTGATACGCCTTGAGATCGAACTTGTCACCGGCGCGTTTCTCGGCCTCTTTGCGCAGATCGAGGTGTTCCTGCCAGCCGACGAAGTAGGTCGGCAGCTGCGCCGACGTGAGCCGCGCGCGCGTCCACTTGCCGGCAGCTTCGCGCTCTTCCTGGAACGTCTTGACCGTCATCATCTTCATCGCATCCTGCTCGCTCATGCCGTCGACGTGGATCGCCTGGTCCAGGATCGCGTTGGAAATCGCACGCAGGTCCCACTTCAGGTGGACCAGGCGATACAGCGGATCGTTGTTGAGGTAACCCTCGTCCGCCATGACTTTCTCGGCGTAGACGGCCCAGCCTTCGACGAACGCACCCGACGAGAGCACCGCACGCAGCACGGACGGAAACTTGTTCGAGTGCCAGAGCTGCACATAGTGCCCCGGCATCGCTTCGTGGATCGTCAGCTCATTGATCGAGCGCGTGTTGTATTCGCGCAGGAACGAATCGACCTGCTTTTTCGTCCAGTCGTCGGGAATCGGCGAAACGGCGTAGAACGTATCGAGATTCTTGTCGAGCGGTCCCGGCGCATCGCAGTAGGCGAGCGCGACGCCGCGCTGGAATTCCGGCATCGGAATCACCTTGACCGGCGCATCGGGCAGCGTGATCAGGTTCTTCGTGCGCACGAAGTCGGTCGCATTCGCGAGTGCCGCTTCGGCCGTATCCATGACCTTGTCGCGCGCCGGACGATCCGCGTAGGCGAGCTCGAGCGCGGCCTGGATCGCCTTCTGCTTCTGGTCCTCGCTCGGGTTCTCCGGCATCGGCGGCGCCTTCGGTTTGCCGGCCAGAACCTTGCGCGCGATGCCGTACATTTCGGTGCGCGTCGATTCGAGCGCGGCTTCGGCGCGCTGGCGAATGTCCTGGCGGCTCAACGGTGAGTTCAGCGCGAACGCGAGCTTTGCGTCGTAGAGCTTCTCGCCAAGACGGAAATCGCCCTTCGCGTTCGGCACCAGCGTCTTGTCGAGCCAGGTCTGGTTGTCCTCCACGGCCTTGCGCAGCGCCGTCGCGGCGGCCTCGAGCTTCTGCTTGTCCGCGTCGGGCAGCTCGCCCGCGTGCGGCATGATCAGGCCATCGACGAGGCTGATCACGCCCTTGTTCTGCTTGGACACGGTCTCGGCGTGAATCTTCGGCACGCGGTTCGGATCGAGGTTCGCGTGCATCTGCTCGAAGAGCTTCGGCAGTTTCTCCATGCGCGCGGTGGCCGAACGCAGGCGATCGGGCATCGGCGCGAATTCGCGCGCCATCAGCGTGTACAGCGCGCCGCCGGCGAGCTGGCTGTAGATGGTCGGATCCCAGGCCCAGCCTTGCAGCGTCTCGACGCTCCAGATGTCCGAGCGCAGCTGATTGCGCAGCATCGCGTAGTCGACCTGGTTCTCGCGCGAGAGCTTCGCGGGGTCGATCTTTTCGAGCTCGGCCAGCATGTTCTTCGAAAAATCGAGCCCGCGCTGCCGGCCGTCGGCGCTGAGATCATCGAGCTCGGCGTCGAAGCGGTGCTCGCCCGCCTGCGTCGCGCTGACAGGGCTCAGCTTGAATGCACCGTCGAGCCAGCGCTTGGACAGATCGGCGAACGCCGGGTCCCCGCTCGGCGCCGGCGGCTGCGCGCTCGCCGCGGGCGGCGCAGCTGTTTGGGCCGGCGGCGCTTCGGAATTGCAGGCGACTAGGAGGATCGAGATCGAGAACGATAGCGCTAACAGCGAACGTGGCATCGGGGTGCTCCGGCGGCATGTCAGGGAACGCGAT
>DAISJF010000032.1:0-4558 GCA_036821625.1 Rhodanobacteraceae bacterium | reverse complement strand
CGCTAACAGCGAACGTGGCATCGGGGTGCTCCGGCGGCATGTCAGGGAACGCGATGGCCGCCCCGGTTCTTGCTTCACGTGCCGAGAATCTGGATTCCGGCCTTCGCCGGAATGACGACACGATAGCGCCGTCTTCGCCGGGACGACGAGTCGCAGCGCCGACTCTAACGGCTATCGGCTCGGCTTCGCTTGCTGCTTTGCAGCGAAATCGATCGCGTATGTCGAGAAACCGTCGCCGTTGTCCTTGACGAGGCGCACCTCCGCGAGTCCTGCCGCCTTCGCGATATCGAGCTTGCCGGAGGCGGAGAAGAACACGACCGGCCCGGCGGTCTTTACCGGCACGAAGCGCCAGTTGCGGTCCGAACCGTTCGCTGCGCGCGTCAAGTGCTTGTGTTCGCGCGCCCAGTCGATGAGCACGTCGCGATTCGCATCCGGCGCGGAAAGCACGATGTTCGAGCCGTCGAGGCCCGGAAAACGTCCGCCGCCGCCGGCACGGTAGTTGTTGGTGACGACGATGAAACTTTCCGACGGATCGACAGGCCTGCCCCGATAGGAAAGATCGCGGATTCGATCGCGCTCGGGCCGCGTCACGTCGATCGCATAGGTCACGCCCTGGATCACATCGAAGTTGTAGCTCGGGAACTTGCGGTTCACGAGCTCCTGGGGCTCACGCTTTGCGGGGTCGATCCGGTTGAAACGCTCGGCGGCCCGTTCGAGCCAGCCCTTCAGCGTCGCACCGTCGATCTTCACCGCCGTGAGCGTGTTCGGGTAGAGATAGAGATCGGCCGCATTGCGGATCGCGACCGGTCCCGCGGCAATGTCGGTGTAGTCGCTGGGTCCGCCGAAACCCCCTTTGAACGGCGCTGCAGCCGAGAGGACGGGAACACCCGCGTACTGTGGCAGGTTCCTTTCGATATAGCGTTCGACATACTCGCGCTGCGCCATGTTGACCGGCTGCAGCGCGGTCACGTCGCCGACGTCGGCGAAGTAGGTCGTCATCGCAAAGTCGCTGTCGCCGATCGGGGTCGAGACGTAGGCGATGGTCGCCTCGTGCACGGGCTGGACGAGCACGGCAATCTCCGCGTCGGCCGCGACGAACGTGCCGTCCGCTTTCTTCACATCGCGCACTTCCGAGTGCGTCGCCGACGCATCGATCTGCCAATGCCCGTCGCGGCGGACGAGCCCGAGATCCACGACACCGAGGCTCTTGCCCCAGTAGTTACCCATCACGGCCGGCTTGCCGCGCACGAAGCCGCGCTGGTTGTCGACCTCCGGCATATGGGCGAAGCGCGATTGTGCGTTGCCGGGATCCGGAAATGCCGCGTGCGAATGGCCGAGCAGCAGCACGTCGATGCCGGGCTCCGCCGCGAGATACCAGTTGCCGTTCTCCATGTCCGTGCCGTACGCGGACGCGTCGATGCCGCCGTGCGAAATCGCGATGACGAGATCGACGTGCTCGGCGCGCAGCTTCGGCACGAACTCGCGGGCCGCTTCGACCAGGCCCTTCGCGTACACCTTGCCTTCGAGATTGCGCTTGTCCCACTGCATGATCGGCGGCGGCGTGAAGCCGATGAAGCCGATGCGGATCGTGGATGTGATCTCGCGGCCGTCCTGCGCGCGTGCCCGGAGCGTCTTGTCCGTCCAGGCGAACGGGCGGTAGATCGGCTGGTCGTCGCGCCGGCTGAACACGTTCGAAAGCACGAGCGGGAACGACGGTCCCTTGCAATGTTCCGCGGGCGGCACGTCGTCGACGTTCATCGCGCGACCGGTGACTTGCGCGAGGAAGGGCAGGCCGTAGTTGAACTCGTGATTGCCGATCGTGCCGCCGTCGTAGCGGAGCGCATCCATCGCGCGATAGATCGCGAGCTCTTCGTCGCATCGGACCGGCTTGACCAGCGCCTGGTAGTCGGCGAGCGCCGTGCCCTGGATCGTGTCGCCGTCGTCGAACAGCATCGTGTTCGGGAACTCGGCGCGCGCCTCTCGAACCAGCGTCGCCATGCGCTCGAAGCCGAGCGAAGGATCCTCGGCGAGACGGTAGTAGTCGTAGCTCAGGATGTTCGAATGGATGTCGGTCGATTCGAGGATCGCGAGCTCGGCGCGCGTTCCGTCGGCAATCCCGGCGGATGGCGGCGCGTTGGCCGCGGGATGTCTGCGCGAGACGGCGTCCGCCGGCACGCATGCGGCGATCGCGAGCGCGACGATGCCGGACAGGACGCAGCTGGCAACGGGTCGACGCGAAACGGGGAGAGAGGAGGGGCCGTGCACTCGCATGAAACGGTTCGGAAAGGCAGCTCGTGACAACGTGCCATTGTGCCTCACGACCATGACCATCCGGCGTTCCGCACCCGGGATCGGCTAAACTTGCGCGCCGCTTCGCTCCGATGATTCGATGACGATCCGTACCCGCTTCGCCCCGAGCCCGACCGGTTATCTGCACATCGGGGGCGCCCGTACCGCGCTGTACTGCTGGCTGGAGGCGCGCCATCGCGGCGGCGAGTTCATCCTGCGCATCGAAGACACCGACCGCGAGCGCTCGACGCAGGAAGCGGTCCAGGCGATCCTCGACGGCATGCACTGGCTCGGGCTCGATGCCGATGAGGGCCCGTACTACCAGACGCTGCGCATGGATCGCTATCACCAGGTCGCCGACGAGCTGCTGCGTGCCGGCAAGGCGTACTACGCCTACGAGACCAAGGAAGACATCGAGGCGATGCGCAACGCGGCGATGGCCAAAGGCGAGAAGCCGCGCTACAACGGCTTCTACCGCGAGCGCAACGAGCCCAAGCGCGACGATCCGAATCGCGTGATCCGCTTCAAGAACCCGCTGACCGGCAGCGTCGTGTTCGACGACAAGGTCAAGGGACGCGTCGAGTGGAGCAACGAGGAGCTCGACGATCTCGTGCTGATCCGTTCGGACGGCTTCCCGACCTACAACTTCGCGGTCGTGGTCGACGACATCGACATGAAGATCGGCGAGGTCATCCGCGGCGACGACCACGTCAACAATACGCCGCGCCAGATCAACATCTATCACGCGCTCGGCGCGCCGGCTCCGGAATTCGCGCACCTGCCGATGATCCTGGGTCCGGACGGACAGAAGCTCAGCAAGCGCCACGGCGCGGTCGGAGTCATGCAGTACCGCGACGACGGTTTCCTGCCGCACGCGCTCCTGAACTATCTCGTGCGGCTCGGCTGGTCGCACGGCGACAAGGAGATCTTCTCGCGCGAGGAGATGATCGAGCTCTTCGACGTCGCCGACGTCAACAAGTCGGCTTCCCGCTTCGACGTCGAGAAACTGTCCTGGCTGAACCAGCAATACCTCAAGAGCGACGATCCGCTCGAGATCGCGCCGCACTTCGAGTGGCAGCTGCGCGCCGCGGGCATCGATCCCGAGAAAGGGCCTGATCCGGTCGACGTGATCGTCGCGCTGCGCGATCGCGCGAAGACGCTGAAGGAGATGGCCGAGAAAGCCCGCGTCTGGTACGCGCCGCTCGATCACTACGACGAGCAGGCGGTCGCGAAACACCTGAAGACGCCGACCGCGCGCGCCGCGCTCGAAGCGGTGCATGCGAAGTTCGCGGAGCTCGGCGACTGGACGGTCGAGAACGTGCATGGCGCTATCGAAGCGGCAGCCGCTTCGATCGGCGAAGGCATGGGCAAAGTCGCGCAGCCGCTGCGGGTGGCACTGACCGGCACGCAGGTCTCGCCGTCGATCGACCACACGGCGTACCTCGCCGGCCGCGCCGAAGCGCTGCGCCGGATCGAGGCCGCGCTCGCGCGCGTGGGCTGAGCGGGCACGCCGTGGCGCTCGAATGCACGTTCGCGTCTCTGGCGAAAGTCGACCAGAGCGATCCCGAAGCGGTCCAGGCGCTGCTGCATGAGTGCGTGAGCACGCTGCTGCAACCCGAACTCTGGGAATGGGCGCTGTTGCTGACGGTGATCTGCGCACTGGTCGGTGCGCTGATCGGATGGCCCAAGGGACGCTGGCTCGCCGGGCTGGTCTGGGGCGCGGCGCTGGGCCCGATCGGCTGGATCGTGATCGCTCTGTCGAAGTCGAGCCTGCGCGAATGCCCCGAGTGCGGGCGGCGCAATCGACCCGATGCCAGGGTCTGCCACTACTGCGGCATCGACTTTCGCAAGTACGCGGGCCAGACCTCGCGCTCGCGGCTCAAGGCGCAGGATCGATCGCGCGGGTGGTAGGGCCCGCACTTGATCGCGGCGCGGCCGCCGCCATCTCGTTCGATGACGCTCGCAGCGCGCGGAGTTAAGATCGGCGGGCGTCTCGGAGATTCCATGCCGCGAAGTCAGAATCATCGCCACGGCCGTCACCAGCACCGCCACGACGCCAGGGCGTTCATCGATGCGGTCGCGAGCGCGTGCGAGTTGCGCGGGCTGCGATTGACGCCGCTGCGTCTTCGCGTCCTGGAGCTGATCGCCGAATCCGAGAAGCCGGTGAAGGCCTACGATTTGCTCGACCGGCTGCGCGAGGGCCACGGCGGCGCCGCGCCGCCGACGGTCTATCGCGCGCTGGATTTTCTGCTCGAGCACGGCTTCATCC
>DAISJF010000031.1:0-10569 GCA_036821625.1 Rhodanobacteraceae bacterium | reverse complement strand
TCGGCGCCGCGAAACTGCACGTGATCTCGGTCTGCCAGCCGACCGTGCCCGTGCTCGCCGCGGTCTCGCTGATGGCCTCGGCGGGCGAACCGACGCCGATCACGCTGACGCTGATGGGCGGGCCGATCGATTCGCGCAAGTGTCCGACCAAAGTCAGCGACCTTGCGCGATTGCACGACTACGGCTGGTTCGAGGCCAACATGATCTTCGACGTGCCGCCGAACTATCCCGGCAACGGCCGCAAGGTCTATCCGGGTTTCCTGCAGCACGCCGGCTTCGTCGCGATGAACCCGAGCCGTCACATGACCGCGCACTGGGACTTCTACGAGAACCTCGTGCGCGGCGATCTCGAGGACGCCGAGGCGCATCGCCGCTTCTACGACGAATACAACGCCGTGCAGGATCTGCCGGCCGAGTACTACCTCGACACGATCCGCGTCGTGTTCCAGGAGCATCTGCTGCCGCTCGGCAAATGGTACGTTCGCAACGAGCGCGTCGCGCCCGAGGCGATCCGGCGCACCGCGCTGATGACGATCGAAGGCGAGCTCGACGACATCTCGGGCCTCGGTCAGACCGCGGCGGCGCTCGATCTCTGCACCGGCATCCCGAAAACGCGCAAATCGCATCTCGAGGTCAAGGGCGCGGGTCACTACGGCATCTTCAGCGGCCGGCGCTGGCGCGACATCGTCTATCCCGACGTGCGCGATTTCATCCGCCGCTTCCACAAGGGCTGAGCGCGCGGCTGCGACACCCAGCACGCAATTCGCGTGAGCCGGCTTCTATGCTGGCCCGGATTCGGGACCAGCCATGCACCATCGCCTCGCCGCCCATCTCGCGCTCGTCGTCTGCGTGACGCTTGCGTCAGCATCGGTCCTCGCGCGGCTGCCGAGCGATGCGCCGCCGCTGCCGCCGCCGGACGCGAGCTTCACGATCGTCAATGTCAGCACCGCGCAGCAGCTCGCCGACGCGTGCTGGAATCTCGACAGCAACCAGGCCATCGTGATCGCGCCCGGCACCTATCATCTCGATACGGTGTCGTTTCCGAACGGTGTCGACGGGCGTCTCACGGTCGGACATTACGGTGCGTCGCCGATCCAGAACATCCAGATCCGCGGCGCCACGGACGATCCGGCCGACGTCGTGATCCTCGGCGCAGGCATGCTCGACCCGATCGTGCCATTCGGATTCCAGGTGTTTACCGCAACGGACGTGACGATCGCCGATCTCTCGATCGGCGATGTGTTCTATCACGCACTCGCCGTGCAGGGTGATCAAGGTGCGCAGCGCGTGCATGTCTATCACGCGCGCCTGTTCGACGCGGGCGAGCAGATCGTCAAGGGCGTGCCCGGCGCAAACGACGTGACGATCGAGTACTCCGAGCTTTTCTTCACCGCCGGCGCGGTCAATCATCCGGACGGCGACCCGCCCGGCAGCTGCTACACGAACGGGATCGACGGCGTCACTTCGGACCGCTGGATCATCCGCGACAACCTGATCCACGACATCTGGTGCCAGGATTCGACACTCGCGGGTCCCGCGATCCTGCTCTGGCAGGGCTCGCACGACACGCTCGTCGAGCGCAACACGATCCTCGATTCCTCGCGCGGGATCTCGCTCGGCCTCGTCGGCGCCGATGACCACTTCAACGGCATCGCGCGCAACAATTTCATCCGCTGGGACGCGAATGCGCCGTACGCGGTCGACGTGCCGATCTATACGACGTCGCCGGACTCGGAGATCCTGCACAACACCGCGCTCGCGATGGGCCGCTATCCGAACGCGATCGAAGTGCGCTACGCGGGTGCGACCGGCGTGGTCGTCGAGAACAATCTGCTCGATGCGGCGATCCAGGCGCGCGACGGCGCGACGCCGAGCGAATCCGGCAACCTGTCCGATGCGGCGCAGGAGTGGTTCGTGAACGTCGGTTCCGGCGATCTGCATTTGACCGCGGCGGCGACGCCGGCGATCGATCAGGTTACGCGCCTTGCCGATGCGAGCGACGATTTCGACGCGCAGGATCGGCCGGCTGCGCCGGGCCAGGCCGACATCGGCGCGGACGAGCACGGGACGGCGGACGCGATATTCGCCGACGGGTTCGATTGAGGGCGCTATCGCTCACGCAGGCGGGTCGCTATCGTGTGCGCCTCCCAGTCCGTGTGCGCTTCCCAGTCGAGGACAAGTCCCATGTGCATCCCGATCCGTCATCCCGGCGAAGGCCGGGATCCAGCCTTTGCTGCAAAAAACTGGATCCCGGCCTTCGCCGGGATGACGAGAAGATGGCTTGCAGCCGCCGCCAGTGCAGCCCTGCTGACACTGGTCCATCCTGCGCTCGCGGCCGAGCCGGCGCCTGCGAAAGCAAAGACCATGGCCGACGTGGTCGCCGCATCGCAACCTTCCGACTGGCGCCCGCTCGATCCCGGCAACACGCTCTATCTCGACCTCGCCGCCGGCCGCGTCGTACTCGAGCTCGCGCCAGCCTTCGCGCCGCTGCACGCCGCGAACATCAAGACGCTCGTACGGCAGCACTACTTCGATGGCCTCGCGATCCTGCGCGTGCAGGACAATTTCGTCACGCAGTGGGGCGATCCGGACGGCGACAAGCCGGACAAGGCGCATCCGTTCGGCAAGGCATCGAAAACCGTCGCTCCCGAATTCGAGCGCGACATCGCGAAAGATCTGCCGTTCACGCGCCTGCCCGACGGCGACGTTTACGCACCCGAAGTCGGCTTCTCGAACGGACTTCCTTCGGCGCGCGATCCGAAGTCCGGCAAGGCGTGGCTCGCGCACTGCTACGGCATGGTCGGCGCGGGACGCGATGTCGGCGTCGACACCGGGCCGGGGTCCGAGCTCTACGTCGTGATCGGCCACGCGCCGAGACAGCTCGATCGCAACATCGCGCTGGTCGGCCGCGTCGTGCAGGGCATGGAGCTGCTTTCCGCACTGCCGCGCGGCACGGGTCCGCTCGGGTTCTACGAGAAACCGGAGCAGCGCGTGCCGATCAAGTCCGTGCGGCTGGCCGCCGACGTGCCATCGGCCGAGCGCACGAATCTCGAAGTCCTGCGCACCGATACGCCGACGTTCGAGGCGCTGGTCGAATCGCGGCGCAATCGCCGCGACGAGTGGTACAAGGTGCCGGCCGGCAAGATCGATCTCTGCAACGTGCCGATCCCGGTACGCGCGATCGGCGGCGATGCGAAAAAATGAATGAATGCCCGCGAACCGCGCGTTCATGCGCGAGTTTGCAAGACCGGCCTAGGCTGATCGCGCAGCCGGCTGCGGGAGACCGTCATGCGCGAACATTGGCAGTTCTTCAAGGAGCAGGATCGATCGTTCGGCGTGTTCTACCCTCTGCACTACGTGGTCGCCGCGTTCGATACGCCCGAACGCGCCGAGGAGGTGCGGAAGGTTTTCCTGGATGCGGGATTTGATGCAACGGATGTCGCCAGCGCGACCGGTCCTTTCGTCACGCAGACGCTCGAGTCGATGAGCGGCTCGACCTGGCTCGAGCGCCTCAAGATCGGCTTCGCGAGCTTTCTCGGCACCGAGCCCGGTTATGTCGAGGACGACCACAAGCTGGCCCGGCGCGGCGCGGGATTCCTGTTCGTCTATACGCCGGATGAAGCCTCGATCGGCCAGGCCCAGGCGATCCTGGTTCGAGCCCATCCGATTTCGGCGCGCCGCTACGATCACGCCGGAATCCGGCGGCTGATCTATCCGCCGCAGGCGGTGCTGTGACCCAAGTGAACGGTTAGCGATCAGCATCGGGCGGTACTCAGTTCGCCCAGCCGAAGTAAAGGCAGACGATCCCGAACGTATCGATGAATCCGTGCGCGAGAATCGTCGTCCAGAGATTGCGACCGGAAACCAGATACGCGCCGCCGAGAATCAGGCCGGCCATGCCCGAGTCGACGATGCCGGACGGACCCTTGTAGTAATGGCCGTATCCGAACAGGATCGCCGTGACGACGACGGCGACCCACCACGCCGCACGCGTGCCTCCGCCCGCGTCTGCGGCTCGGTTCAGCAGCCAGCCGCGATAGCCGATCTCCTCGCCGAATGCGGCGAACGACCAGACGATGCCGAGGTAGATCAATGCGGTGCGCCAATCGCCGGCGATCGATTCGGTCCCGGCCGGAGCGATCGCGGGCGGCCAGAACAACGCGGTCAGCGGATCGATGACGAAGTTGCCGAGCACGATGCGCAGCGCCGCGGCGGCGAGTGCGATCAGCACGACTCGCTTCCACGACTCCGGCCGCCACAGACCGATCGCGAGGAAACTGCCGTTGCGCAACCGCATCGAGGCGAGGCCGAGCACGGCCAGAATCGGAACCTCGTTCGGCAGCACGCGAAAGACGTTGTGACCGATGACGATCGCGGCGCCCAGCGCGAGCTCGAGCGCGCTCAGCCCGCGCGAGGAGCGCCAGCCGGGTCGCGCGGCACGCTGTTCGGGTCCGCCCGGCACGGCGTCACTCCGCCGATTTCACCAACAGGTTCTTCGCGAGCGCGCCCTGGAACTTCCCGACGCCGCGCGCGAGATGCAGCATCGCGAACAGCAGGAACACGCCGATCGCAAACGCGAGCGGCAATGCGATGAACGGCGGCATGAAGTACTCGCCGTCGACGTAGATGCCGCCGCCGCTGACGATGTCGAGCGAGCGCAGGATCAGCGCGACTGGCGCGACCATCAGCGCGAGCGACAGCACGGTACCGGTGACCGCAATCGTGAAGTACACGATCCCGAGCGGCAGCATCAGCAGCATGTAAAGGAGCGTCGACCAGGTCCGCGGATCGACGAACATGTCCTTGATGCGCGCCATGAACGACTTGCCCTTCTGCGCATACACGGGCCGGCGCGGCATGCGCTCGCCGAGCATGACTTCGATGATGCGGCCCTCGACCAGCGAGAGCACGCGCACGGTGCCGAAGAACAGCACGGCGAACGCGATGCCGAAGATCAGCACCGACGTGCCGATCGAGATCGAAAGTCCCGCGACGGCCCAGACGAAATAGAAGATCCCGGTCGCGAGCGACAGCAGCATGTAGAACAGCGAGGCATACGCGCGCGGATCGGCGCCGACGCCGAAAAACCGTCCGAGCGCGGTCTTGTGCTGCGGCGGCGGCGGCGCACGCAGCGCCTGCTGGACCTGGTGTTCCTTGTCGACGTAGATGCCGGCGACCTCGTCCGGCGCTCCGTAAGTCGTCGCGATCTTGGCCAGCACCTCGGCCTCGGACTTGCCGGGATTCTCGGCGAGCTCGGAGCGCAGGTGATCCTCGGCGTCGTACAGCGCGTCCTGGATCAGCGCAGGATCGGCGCCGCGCAGCGCTGCACGCAGCTGCTCGAGATATTCCGCGATCGTGCGCGGCAGTGGCGCGTTCATGATCCCTCCAGCACGGTGTTGACGAAATCGCGTGTCGCCGTCCATACGTAACTCCACTCTTCGAGCACGCGACGGCCCGCGCTCGTGATGCGGTAGTAGCGGCGCGGCGGACCGGACACCGACGGCTCGACTTCGCTCGCGAGCAGCCCGGCCGATTCGAGATTGCGCAGCACCGGGTACAGCGCGCTTTGCTTGCCGCTCAGCACGCCCTCGCCCGTCTCGTCGAGCTGCTTGGCGATCTGGTACCCGTACATCGGCGACTTCGCGCGCGCGAGCACTGCGAGCAGCACCAGCGACACGACGCCGGCGCTGAGCTCCTTCTGGAACTTCCAGAGGTGGGATTCGACTTCGATCTCGCCCACGGCTGCTGCTACTCGGCTGACAATACTGTTGCCGTGACTATAGTGTTGAGTTGATAATAGCGAATCGGCCGAAAGTAATGGCCCGAGGGCGCGGAAAAGCAAGGGAGCGCTGGATCGCGCTGGCGCCGTGCAGGCGTTTGGAGTGCACGCGGACTCGGGACGAATCCCGAGCCCGCGCGCAACGGCCGCCTGCTGCGCTGGTGGAAGCATCCCCGACGGCAGCCGCGTCGTCGGCGATGCGGGCTCGATGGCGGTTACTGCACCGACAAGGTGACCGGCACGGGCAGCCGCCGATTGCTCAGATCGTTGTTGTTGACGCAGATGTCGGCCGAATACTCGCCGGGGTCCAGGCCCGTCGCGTCGAACGTCACCGTAATGGGCGTCGACTCGCCCGGGGGTGTGGAACCGCGCGTGTCGCTGTAGGAAAGCCACGACACGCTGCCCGGATAGGCGCAGATCCCGGTCAGCCGCGCGATCGCCAGCGCGGAGTACTGCGTTCCGGTCGGATTCGGTCCGATCGGCGAGATCAGCGTGCCCTGCCCGGTCGCCGTGTCGAGCGTGTACATCTCGGCGGTGCCGGTGCTGTTGTTGAACGCCGCGAAGTACAGCGTGTTGGTCGTGTCGTCGAAATCGAGGCCTTCGGCGAAGTTCGCATCGAAGCCGATCGAGCCGATCGTCGACGCCGCTCCGGTCGTCTTGTCGATCGCGACGAGCGTGTCGGTGACGATCTCGACGCCGTACATGAGGCCGTTCGCATCGACCGCGACGTCGACGATCACGGTGCCGTTCTGCGGATCGCCGACACCGGTAATCGGGCCGACCAGGGTCGTTTCCGCCGTGTCTGGATCGATCGTGGTCAGATACGACGTCGGCGTTCGGCCGCCCGAGGTGACCGCGTACATCGTGTTCGTGGTCTGATCCCAGCCCATGCCGTTCCAGGCTTCCGCGCTGACTCCGGGCGGCGGAACCGCGAGATAGACCAGCGTCACCGCACCGGTCGTGGTATCGACCTTGTAGAGGTCGAAGCTCAGGAAGTCGATCGCATAGAGCGTCGTGAAATCCTCGCCCTTGAAGTCGCCGGCGAGGAACGTCAGGCCGTTGAGCGACGAGACTTCGTTGACCGATCCGGGCGCCGATGCGTCCATGCTCACGAGGTCCGAATTGATCAACTCGGCCGCAAACGCGGGCACGCCGACCGTTCCGAGCGGCCGCGCGTTGCGAAGATTCGTCGCGTATGCGTTCGGGTTCAGGCCGACGCGTGTCTGCGCGGGATCGCCCATCGGCAGCGCGAAGCGCGGCGCCGGCGGAAAATGTGCCTGCGGATTGACCGAACCGATGTTCCAGGTGAGATCGCGGTTGCCGCTGTTGCTGATCGTGAGCGTGTCTGTCGTCGACGTGCCGGTGTCGAGGGTCTTGTCGAAGCTCGTCGGATCGACCGCGATCACCGGCGCTCCGACGTCGAGCGTGACGGACTGCGACGCCGAAAACGTGGCCGGCGTGGTCGGATGGAACAGGATCGCCCTGCCGCCCGCGAGCGTCGCCTGATCGAACGAATACAAGATCGCGTGCGTCGCGTCGGAATTGAGCCCGATCGTCGCGCTCGCGCCATCGTCGCAGGTGGGGCTGCCGCAATCGGTATCCTGGTACTGGAACAGGATGTCGTTGGTGCTTTCGAACAGCACCGCCTCGAGCGTGACGGTGTCGACGCCGCCGCCGTTGACGGGCAGGTTGTACCACTCGATGACGAATCGGCGGTTCGGCGCGACGCCGATCGTCTCGACGAACACGTTGCCGATGCCGTCGATGTAGTCCTGCTGCAGATCGTCCCAGAACGGCAGGATCGCGGGCCCGATCAGGCGATCCGGCAGCACACGGTTCGCCGGGCTCAGGTAGTCCGTGCGTCCGTCCGTACCCACGCCCTGGTCGAACAGGATGCCGCCGTTGTTGCTCACCGTGAGCTGATCGGCCGTCTGCCCGTAGAACGTGAACGAAAAGCCGATCGGAGCAATCGTGTAGTCGTCGTCGTTGAGCGCAAGATTCGTACCGGTCGTCGTGATGTCGATGAACGCGTACTGCGCGCTGTCGGTGTCGAAGCCGTCGCCGAAGATGTGGTCGGGCCCGGTGGTGTTGACCGAATAGATGTAGTCCGGATGCACGTCGTACGCGGTCCAGGTCGAAACCGGCGACTCGGACGCCGTCGCGGTGACGACTCGGTTGTACTGATAGCTCGCGCCCGGCGCGATCGTGACGGGAACATCCGTGAAAATCGGCCCGGTCACATCGTCGGCGAGCGTCTGATAGGTCAGCGTCGTGCCGGCGTTGTTGGTGACGACGTAGCAGAAGTTGATCAGGTCGCCCGCGGTGGCCTCGAGGTCCGTGTCGGTCCCGCACGCGCCCGGGCTCGTATCCGTGCCGAGTGTGACCGAGAGATCGATGCCCTGTCCATCCGCACCGGCCGTTGCGGCCGACGCCGCCGAGGAAAACAGCAGCGCCAGTACGACCGGCCCACTAAACAACGGACTTTGCATCTTTCCCCCTTGAGGACACCTGCGGCCGCGCCGAGTGTCGCATCCCTGCGCTCGGGCGGCATTGCAGAATGATTCGAGTTCGATTCCAGTTCGCTGACATTCCTGGCCGGCGAGCCCCGCCGCCCGCGATCTGGACACGGGGCAACAGAAAATGCCGATGCTGCGTCAGCGTCCGGGCTGACTCCAGCTCGCTACGCGGCTGTCGCGGTCGAACACCACGCGGCCGCCGCTCGAGTCCGGATAGAACCACACATCGCCAAACACGCCGGTGGTCTTGTCGCCCGGCTGGCCGAGGATTGCGGTGACCTGGCTCCAGCTCATGCCGATCTTGAGCAGCGACCAGGTCGCCGGGTCCTTCCAGCGCGCGAGCATGACCGAGCTCGGCACCGCCGGGGTGGTATGGATGCCGTGATCGCTCGGCGCAGGCGCCGCCGGCGCGGTCGTCGAGGCGATTGCGGCGGCCTTCTGCGCGTTCACGACCGCCGTGAGGCGATTCTCGAGCTGCGCTACGCGCTCCTCGAGCGCCTTGATGCGCGCCTCGACAGCCGGATCCAGTGGCGTATCGGCGCGCACGAATGCGGTCAGCGCCACCATGATCGTTGCCGGAACGAGCCAGCCGCTGCGTCGCATCATGATCTCCCGCAAGGTTCGGCGGCCCCATGAGGTCGCCCCGCTGCCATTCTAGCCGCTGGGCACCGAGCACGATCAAGCGCAGACGGGCTCGTCTGCCCGCCGCGCGTATCTCGGTGCCGGCGACGGAGCGCCCTTCCGTCGAGCTCGGCGACGGTTGCCAGTCAGGAACGATGCGGCATGCTTCGAGCCGATGAATGATCCGGCACCCCTCTCCGCGACGGGCGTGTGGCCGATTCGGACCTCGCGTGCGCTGGCTGTCGCCGGCGCATTCCTGATCGCCGGCTGCGCCACCGGTCCCGGCGCGGTTTTCACGCCGCGACCCGTGTCGCCGGAGGAATCCGGCCAGTACGAGATCGTCGCCGGCCGCGAACCGACGATCGTCGCTGACCTTCGCGCCGCGACGCCGCCCGCGGAACCGGAGCTCAGCGACGGCCGCAATTTCAGCGCGGACCGCCAGCGACTCGCCGCGCAGAGTTACATGCACGTCGGCACATCGCACTTTCCCGTCAGCGACACGCATGTGCGCGAGGACGCGATGCGACAGGGCCAGCGTGTCGGCGCGGACCGCGTGATCGTCTATCCGCCGTCCGCTTCGGACACGATCACGGTCGCCTACTACGTGCGCTTCAAGCTGCCCTTCGGCGCCACGTTCCGCGACCTTCGCCCCGAGGAAGCGAGCCAGGTCGGCAGCGCCGGCGGCGTCGCGATCGGCGCGGTCGTGACCGATTCGCCGGCATCGCGCGCGAACCTGCTGTCGGGCGACATCGTGCTCAAGTGCGACGGCACTGCGATCGTGGACCGCGCCGATTTCCAGAATCGCCTTCGCGCGCGTGCGGGACATCCGGTCACGCTGACGATCGTGCGCAACGGCGAGACGCTGCAGCGCATGGTCAGACTCGGGCCTTTGGCGAGCGGCTCCTGATACCATTCGCAGACGCCCCCGCGGCCGCGCCATCGCGCGGCGTCTGCAACGCTTTCCGCTTCGATCACTCGCTCGTCATGGCCCGACCGACGCATCCGCCGTCCGCGCAAGCATCCACCGCACCGTCGAGCTCCGGGATTCCATTCGATCGTACCGCCGGCCTTTCGGCAGGCGCGGTCCGGCTGCTGCGCGACGTGCATGCCGCGCTTCAGCACCGCGATTGGAATGCGGTGCAGAACCGGCTCGCCGCGCTGATCGCGCTCGCGCCCGCGCATCCGGAGGTGTTGCGCGTGCGTGCGGCGATCGCGCATCTGCAAGGGCGCGGTAACGAAAGCGTCGATCTGCTGCGGCGCGTGCTCGGGACGCGACCGTACGATGCGCAGGCTCTGATCGATCTCGGCAGCGCGCTCGCGAAGGTCGGCGATGTCGACGGCGCGCAGGAAGCGTTCCGCGAGAGCGCCACGATCGACCCGCGCCGCGCCGCGCCGCTGCTCGGGCTCGCGCAAGTCCTTGAACGCACAGGCGAGATCGAGCAGTCGATCGCGATCCTGAAGGAAGCGCTCGAGCGCGAGCCGGCCAGCACGACCGCACGCAACATGCTCGCGCGCGAGCTGCAGTTTGCAGGGCGAATCGACGAAGCGCAGGCGGCGTTGGCCGAGCTGAAGCAGGAAGTCATGCGGCGGCAGTTCGAGGCGCTGCTCTCCGGCGAGGCCGACGGCAACGACTGCTTCCTCGAAATCCACGCC
>DAISJF010000030.1:0-10591 GCA_036821625.1 Rhodanobacteraceae bacterium | reverse complement strand
GACCGCGAGCGCACGGACGGGGTCGAGGCCGAAAACGTTGCCGCGGGTCATCGCGTGGGGGCTTCGATCATGATGCGCGCGGCAATTCCCATCGAGGATCGCGGCGTAACGCCGCGATTTTCCTGAATATTGTACACTTGCCCCGCTCGACCGCAGACCCCGCCGCGCCATGCAGTACATTCACGACGCCCTCGCGACCAGCTGGAGCCAGTTCCAGCTCATCTGCGTCGTCTATTGCGTCGGGCTCGCCATCGAGTCGGTCCGCCCCGCGCAGACGGGCCAGCCGCTCAAGCACATCGGCTTCAATCTGATCTACACCGCGCTCTTCCTGCTGGCGACGAATTTCCTGGTGCCGCCGCTGCAGGGCCTGACCAAGCCGTGGATCGACGCGTGGGGTCTTGCGATTCCGATCGCGTTTCCGGACACGTTCGTCGGCCAGCTCGGTCAGACGCTGGTGTTCCTCTTCATCATGGATTTTTTCTACTACTGGTTCCATCGCTCGCAGCACGTGTTCTCGTCGCTGTGGGCGCAGCACAAGATTCATCACTCCGAATTCTCGCTCAACATCACGACCGGCAATCGCCATCACTGGCTCGAAGAACCGCTGCGCGTGTTCGCGCTGTGGCTGCCGATCGGACTGATCTTCCAGCAGAAGCCCGTGACGATCGCGTGGCTCTGGTCCGCATTCCTGCTCTGGGGCTATTTCATCCACATGAACCTGCGCCTGCCGCTCGGCCCGCTCACGCCGGTATTCGGCGGACCGCATCTGCATCGCATCCATCATTCGAACCTGCCCGAGCATCGCGACCGCAACTTCGCCGCGTTCTTTCCGATCTTCGACGTGCTGTTCGGCACCTACTACAGACCCGCACGCGACATGTATCCGACGACCGGCCTTTCCGACAGCGAGGACCTCAACGGCCTCGTGCGCGCGAGCATGGCGCCGTTCAAGGTCTGGAAGCGCCAGATCGGCGGGTTGTTCGCGTCGCGCACCGACGCGGGCCGCATCGCGCGCTAAAGTCTCCCGAGCTCTTCCCCCTCTCCCGCTTGCGGGAGAGGGCTGGGGTGAGGGCAATCTTGAAACAACGCCGCGACACTCCCTCACCGGCTCTTCCCCTCCCCGCTTGCGGGAGAGGGCTGGGGTGAGGGCAATCTTGAGAGAGCGCCACGACGCTCCCCTCACTCGCCGCGCGATGCGCGTCGGCCTCTCCCGCAAGCGGGAGAGGCGAATCAAGCGCGTTGCCG
This sequence comes from Rhodanobacteraceae bacterium, assembly GCA_036821625.1. Taxonomy (GTDB): domain Bacteria; phylum Pseudomonadota; class Gammaproteobacteria; order Xanthomonadales; family Rhodanobacteraceae; genus Dokdonella_A. The sequence continues at coordinate 9,346 of DAISJF010000030.1, read as the reverse complement.
CAACGTCTCGAACAATGCGACTCCCGTCGCCACCGACACGTTGAGACTCTCGACGCCACCGCGCATCGGAATCTTCGCAAGAAAATCGCACGCCTCGCGCGTGAGCCTGCGCAAGCCCTCGCCTTCGCTGCCGAGCACGATCGCGATCGGACCTTTGAGGTCGATCGCGTAGAGCGACGTCTCGACGTCGCCGACCAGGCCGACCAGCCAGACCCCCGCGTCCTTGAGCGCCTTCAGCGTTCGCGCCAGATTGGTCGCGGCAACGAGCGGCACGCGATCGGCCGCGCCGGCGGAAGCACGGCGGACCGTCGGCGTAATCCCGACCGCGCGATCTTTCGGAACGATCACCGCCGTGACACCCGCCGCTTCCGCACTGCGCAGACACGCGCCGAGATTGTGCGGATCGGTCACGCCGTCGAGCACGAGGAACAGCGCGCCGGATCCCGCACTCTCCGCGAGCCGCGGCAATTCGGATTCGGCCAGAGGCGCCGGCGCGTTGTAGCGCGCCACGATGCCCTGATGCCGTGCGCCGCCGGTCATCCGGTCGAGCGCGGCGCGATCGCGCGCATGCGGCTTGATGCCGAGCTCGCGCGCGCGCTCGGACAGCTCCTTCACGCGCGCGTTGTGCACGCCGGTCTCGACGTAGATCTCGACGACGTTGCCCGCGTCGTAGTTGAGCGCGGCCTCGACCGCATGGATGCCGATCAGGAGGTCCTGACTCATCGCCGCCGCCGCTCCGCCTCCTGTGGCACGAGCCGGAAATCGATCTTGCGATCCTCGAGGCTGGCGCGCAGCACCTGCACGCGCACGGGATCGCCGAGCCGGAACTTGAGCCCGCGCCGCTCGCCGGTCAGGAGATGCCGCGTCGCGTCGAAGTGGTAGTAGTCGTTCGGCAGCTGCGTGATGTGCACGAGCCCGGTGATCTTCGATTCGACGAGCTCGACGAAGAGTCCGAACGAGGTCACGCCGGAGACGATGCCGGCGAATTCGCTGCCGACGTGCTTTTCCATCCAGGCGCACTTGTAGCGCTCGTCGACGTCGCGCTCCGCTTCGTCGGCGCGTCGTTCGTTCTGCGAGCAATGGACGCAGAACCCGGCCATGTCGCTGGCGCTGTACGCGTAGTCGCTCGCCTTGCCGCCGGCGAGCGCATGCCGGATCGCGCGATGCACGAGCAGATCCGGATAGCGGCGGATCGGCGAGGTGAAATGCGTGTAGGTCGAAAGCGCGAGGCCGAAATGTCCCGGATCGCCGGGCTGGTACACGGCAAGGCTCTGCGAGCGCAGCAGCACCGATTCGATCAGGCTCGCGTCCGGGCGCTTGCGCACTTTCCGCAGCAGCGCCGAGAAATCCGCGGGCCGGACCTGGTCGATGGGCGGGAGCTGCAGATGGAATTCCTTGAGGAACTCGAGCAGATCCTCGTACTTCGATGCCGGCGGCGGCGCGTGCACGCGGTACGGCGCCGGAATGCGCCGCCTGTGCAGGAACTTCGCCGCTTCGACGTTGGCGGCGATCATGCACTCCTCGATCAGCTTGTGCGCATCGTTGCGCTCGTACGCGCCGAGCTGCACGACTTCGCCCGAAGGCGCCAGCCGGAATTCGACTTCGGTGCTTTCGAAATCGATCGCGCCGCGCTGGTGCCGCGCCTTCGCCAGCACTTTGTAGAGGTGATGCAGATGCTTGAGCTGCGGCAGTACGTCGGCGAGCTCCTCGCACGCGTCCGCGTTCTTCTCGCCGATCGCCTGCCAGACGCGCGTGTAGGTGAGACGCGCGTGCGAGCGCATGACCGCGGGATAGAACTTCGAGCGCAACGCCTCGCCTTCGCGCCCGATCTGCATGTCGCAAACCATGCAAAGGCGCTCGACTTTCGGATTCAGCGAGCAGATCCCGTTCGACAGCGTCTCCGGCAGCATCGGCACGACGAAGCCGGGGAAGTACACCGAAGTCGCGCGGTTGTACGCTTCCGCGTCGAGCGCGGTGCCGGGCTGCACGTAGTGCGATACGTCGGCGATCGCGACGACGAGACGAAACCCGCTCGCATTCGGTTCCGCGTAAACCGCATCGTCGAAGTCGCGAGCATCCGCACCATCGATCGTTACCAGCGGCAGGCCGCGCAGGTCGACGCGTCCGGCGATCTCGGCCGGCAGCACTTCCGGCGCGACATCGGCGGCCTCGCGCAGCGTCGCCGCCGGCCACTCGTCGGGGAGACCGTGGCTGGCGATCGCCATCTCGACAACGAGCGAGGGCGTCAGCCGCTCGCCGAGCACGGCCAGGATCCGACCCATGGGACCGCGTTGCGCGCTCGGCTGATCCGTGATTTCGGCGACGACGATCTGGCCCGAGCGTGCACCGCGATCCTTGCCCGGCGTGATCAGCACGTCCTGATGCAGCCGGCGATCGTCCGGTGTGACCAGCACGAGGCCGTTCTGCTCGACGACGCGCCCGACCAGACGCGGCGAGCGCCGATCGAGCACCTCGACAATCGCGCCCTGCCGGCGGCCGCGCCGATCGACGCCGACGACGCTCGCGAGCACGCGGTCGCCGTGCAGCACCTTGCGCATTTCCGCCGGCGACAGATAGAGATCGTCGCCACCCTCCTGCGGACGCAGGAATCCATAGCCTTCCGCGTTCGCGATCACGGCGCCCGGAATCAGGTCGAGCTTGCTCGCGACGCCGTAGCCGCCGCGTCGGTTCTGGATCAGCTGGCCGTCGCGCAGCATCGCGGCGAGCCGCTTGGTCAGCGCTTCGAAATCGGGCGCGGCGTCGAGGCCAAGCTCGTGCGCGATCGCCTCGGCTTTCATGAGCTGTCCGTGCCGCTCGAGGAACGCGAGTATCGATTCGCGACTCGGAATCGGCCGCTCGTAGCGCTGTGCCTCGCGCTCCGCGTGCGGATCGGCGAAACCGGCGGCGCGGCTTATCGGTTTCGCCGCGCGAACAGGCGGGTGCGGCCGCGACGGCCGCGTGCGCCGACCGGGACCGCGCTTGCGAGGACTGTCGGCGTCGCGCGTACGCGATGTTTTTCTGCGTTTCACGGCATGCTCCGCGGGGATGCGCGCCAGCGTCGCCGAGCGCCTTCGCGATTGCAAGTCGTTGCGTTGACAGGCCCGGCGTCGGCCAGTATCTTTCGCGGCCCGCAGGACGCCGCCTCGCGTCCGCACCTTGCCCAGGTGGCGGAATTGGTAGACGCACTAGTTTCAGGTACTAGCGGGTAAAACCGTGGAGGTTCGAGTCCTCTCCTGGGCACCATCGCATCGTCGCCGCTTCGTGCACAAAGCCGTGTGTGCGCTCCGATGCGCCTTGCGCGCGCTTGCGATCGCGAGCTCATGCGTGAGCGCAGCCGCGCACGCAGCCGAACGTCCCATCGTCGCGATCACCGACGTCGCGATCGTCGATGTCGAGCACGGCAGGACCATCGGACCGCGCACCGTGCTCGTCCGCGACGGCCGCATCGCGGCGATCGACGTCCCATCCGCGGCGGCCGTGCCCAAGTCGGCCGAACGCGTCGATGGACGCGGCCGCTTCGTGATTCCGGGCCTCGTCGACATGCACGTCCATCTCTTCAACAACGCCTCGCGGCGCCCGCCCAACACGTGGTCGTTTCCGCTCTACGTCGCGAACGGCGTGACCGCGGTGCGCGAGATGGCCGCGACACCGGCATCGATCGCGATCGTGAACGAATGGCGCCGAGCCGTCGCCGACGGCACGCTCGTCGCGCCTCGCATCGTCGCGGCCGGCGTCGTCGCTTACGGGAACACGCCGGATGAAGCCGCGCATCGCGTCGACGAGGGCGCGGACGCCGGCGCCGATTTCATCAAGGTCTTCTCGGATATTTCCGAATCGAGCTGGCGCGCCGTGATCGACGAGGCGAAGCGCCGCTCGCTGCCGGTCATCGGCCACGTACCGGCCGGCGTCCCGGCATTGACGGCCGCCGCGGCGGGACAGCGCAGCGACGAGCACCTGACCCAACTCTTCGAGGCGTGCTCGACGATCGAACGAAGCGTGCTGGACGAGCGCCGCGGCCTCGCCGGCGCCGATCTCGTCGCGCGCAGCGACGCTGAGGAATCGCGCGTGCTCGCCGCGTTCGATCAGCCGACGTGCGATCGGATCGCGACGGCCCTGAAGGCCACGCACCAGATCCAGGTGCCGACGCTCGTGCTGCCTTATGCCGAGTCGAGTCCCGCCACCCGATTGCCGTCGAGCGATCCTCGCTGGCGATATCTGCGCGCCGACGAGCGCGCGCGCTGGCTGCGCATCGAACAAGGCCTCAGCGACGACGAGCGCGCCGTTGCGGCGCGCCGATGGCCGGTCGCGAGCCGGATCGTCGCGACGCTGCAGCGCGCCGGCGTGCCGTTGCTCGCGGGAACGGACTCGCCGATGCCGGGCGTCTATCCCGGTTTCGCGCTGCACGAGGAGATCGAGCTGCTCGTCCGATCCGGCCTCTCGCCGGCGCAGGCGCTGCGCGCGGCGACGCTGGCGCCGGCGCAATTTCTCGGCATCGCCGATCAAGCGGGTTCGGTCGAAATCGGCAAGCGCGCCGATCTCGTCGTGCTCGACGGCGATCCGCTGCGCGACATCTCCAACACGCGGCGCATCAACGCGGTCGTGCTCGACGGCCGCTTGTTCCGGCGCGCGGCGCTCGATGCGCTGCTGGCCGACGCCGCCCAGTCTGCCGGCGGAGATTGATCACGCCGGCGCGCCGCGACCGTGACGTTCCAGCGCGCGCCGATCGGTACCGCACCGGTCTTGTTCTACACGTTGAAACAGGTGATCGGATGTCAGCTCAAGGCCGCGCAGAAGCGCCCAAAAACCTGGCCGACCGGGCAATTCCGGGGCCTCTGTGACCCCGATCCTGCGGATCGGCCTCCGTTCAGGTAAACTGTCCTACTAAGCTGTTGATCGGAAGCCCTTTTTCGCCGGACGATGCAGCCGCCGAGCATACAGACTGTTCAGCGGCGATCCTTGATTCGCGGCCGGCGGCCCGCCATGCTGGCCCAGCACCAGCCCAAATAAGGAACCACCCATGACAAAGCTCGACAAGCCCCTGCGTCGCGAGATCGCCATCGGCGATCAGGCCTACACGCTCACCATCGATCCCGATGGTCTCAAGCTCGTCCCGAAAGGCCATCGCAACGGCGTGACGCTTTCCTGGAAAGACATCGTGAGCGGCGACGCCGCGATCGCCTCGGCACTGCAGGCGTCGGCGCACTGATTCTGGCGCGCCGTCCGGCGCGTTCCCTCCCGCGCATGGCGTCTGGCGCCATGCGTCCGGGTCGACCCATTCCGATCTGAAACGCGCTGTCCGTCCGACCTATTCGGACGGCACGGCGCCGTTCGCCGCGGTCACGCGCCAGACGCGGTTGCCGACGTCGTCGGCGACCAGCAACGCACCGGATCTGTCCACGGCGACGCCGACCGGACGGCCCATCGCCTCTCCCTTGCCGTCGACGAAGCCGGTCAGGATTTCCTCGGGTTTGCCGGTGGCCATGCCATCCGCGAACGGCACGAAGATCACGCGATAGCCGCTGAAGGGCTTGCGATTCCACGAGCCATGCTGTCCGACGAACGCGCCGCCGCGGTAGCGCGCCGGCAGCGCGTCGCCTTCATAGAACGTGAAGCCGAGCGAGGCCGTGTGCGAGCCGACGGCGTAGTCGGGCACGAGCGCGCTCGCGACGAGCTCCGGCCGCGGGGGCTGCGCGCGCGTGTCGACGTGCTGGCCGTAGTAGCTGTACGGCCATCCGTAGAATCCGCCCTCGCGCACCGAAGTGATGTAGTCCGGCACGAGATCGTTGCCGAGCTCGTCGCGCTCGTTCACCGCGGTCCACAGTGCGCCGGTCTGAGGCTGCCAGTCCATCCCGTTCGGATTGCGCAGGCCGCTCGCGAAAATCCGCGACGCGCCGGTTTTCGGATCGATCTCGAGAATGTCCGCGCGATCCTTTTCGGCGGCGACTCCATTCTCGAGCACGTTGCTGTTCGAGCCGACGGTGACGTAGAGCGTGCGGCCATCGCGGCTCGCGATCACGTTCTTGGTCCAGTGATGATTGATCGTGCCGGCCGGAAGGTCCGCGATCTTCGTGCCGCTTCCGCGGATTTGCAGGTCGCCGGCGTGATACGTGAAACGCAGCAGCGCGTCGGTGTCGGCGACATAGAACGCATCGCCGACGAGCGCCATGCCGAACGGCGAATTGAGCCCATCGATGAACACGCTGCGCGTCTCGGCGACGCCGTCGCGGTTTGCGTCACGCAGCAGCGTGATCCGGTTCGCGCTCGGCTTGCCGGAACCGGCCTTGCTCATCAGTTTCTTCATTGCCCAGCCGCGGATGCCTTTGCGATCGTCGGGCTTGGGCGGCGCATCCGTTTCAGCGACGAGCACGTCGCCGTTCGGCAACACGTAGAGCCAGCGCGGGTGCTCGAGATCGGCCGCGAACGCGTCGACCGCGAGGCCGCTCGCCGCGGCCGGCTTCGCGCCCGAGGGCCAGCCCGTTGCGGTCGCCACGTGCACGGTCGGCAACAGCGACGACTGCGGCGCGGGAAGCACCGGTTCGCGGCCGCTGCCGGCATCGGTCGTGAGCGTCGACTGCGTAGCGCACCCCGCGAGCGCGCAGGAAGCGATCGCTGCAAAAGCTGCGTCTTGAAGTGATCGCCTCATCGCGTTCGCTCCGTCCTAGAAGTGCACGCCGCCATCACTTCGTGCGATGGCCCATCGCTTTCCATTCCTCGGGCGAAATCCTGCCGTCGCCGTTCGTGTCGATGCGGGCGAAGTTCTGTGCGACCGCCGGATTGCCCATGACTTCGTCCTTGCTCAGATACCCGTCCCTGTTGGTGTCGAGATCATCGAACGACGCGTCGCCGCTGCCGTGATACATCGGGGTCGAGGCGCCTTCCTTGGTCGGCTCGGGCATTGTCCGCGGAGTCGTCTGGGCCATCGCGGCGGCAGCGCACAGCACGCCGCCGAGCGAGGTCGCAATCAAGATTTTCATCGGATACTCCTTGCGTGCAGGCAACTTCGCCTGCGCGCTCAAGATGGCCCGCGCGGCTTTGCTCGCGAATGAACGCATCGGCGGCGCGTTCATCGCGCCGACACGTTACTGAACTTCGGCGGCCCAATGGCACGAATACTGCAGCCCATAGCCCGTACGGTGCGGGTTTGTCGGCGCGCCGGAGTCAGAACACGAACGGCCCGCGACGCGCGATGCAACCGGGTGCAGCTGGGCTGCCGCTGGTTGTCAGCTATCGACGCCCCGCGACCGACCTTGGATCACGCATGCGGATTGGGGACGTCATGTTGAGATCGCTATTGCTCGTCGCGCTGGCCGCTGCCGGCCTGCCCGTCTTGGCCACGGCGGGGACGATCTATCGCTGCACGGTCGCCGGCGGCGCCACGGTTTTCAGCCAGGTGCCGTGCGGCAAGGACGCGGCCGCGGTCGGACCGAGCGGGGCCGCCAAGGCAACGACGCCGGGCACGCCCGCGTCGGACGCGGCCGGGGACAAGGCTGCGCTGGCCGAGATCGAGAGCCGCTGCGACACGCAATCGCATCGGATCCTCGACGACTACAGCGTCCGCTTCGCCGAAGCGAACGCGTCGATCGCCGATCTGCACAAGCAGATGACGGCGCCCGGAACCACCGAAACGGACCCGGCGGTACAGAAAAAGATCAAGGCGCTCGAGGCGCACAAGACTGACCTCCTCGACGCGCAGGACCGGGAGCTCTCGGCGGTGCGCAATCAGTGTCAGGCCGACCGCAACGTCGAGCTCAAGCGAGAGGCCGACCGCGACGCGACGCATATGGTCAGGCGCTGACCAGTTCCGCGACGTCGCCCGCATCCCAGAACACCCCGATTTGCACACCGAGCCGCCGGCATCGACCCGGCGGGATCGATCGAATCCGCAAAAAAACCCGTGAAAAACGGCGTCTACGGCTGCCTTTTCACTCAAAACCCAGATAGGCTTCGCCTGCGGCGCTGCCCACAAGCAGCCGTGAAGTCATCACCGTCATAAAAAACCGCAGGAGAGATCTGATCCATGGCAATGAAAAAGAAGCCCGCAGCAAAATCCAAGAAGCCCGCACCGATGAAGCCGGTGACGCAGGCGTTGTCGAAATCGGGGCTTGTCGGCCATATCGCGTCGCATACGGGCGTCGATACGAAGAGCGTGCGCGCCGTTCTCGAATCGTTGGAGCAGACGATGCACAGCTCCGTGAGCAAGAGGGGCGCTGGTCTCTTCACGATGCCGGGCGTGTTCAAGATGACGGCCGTCGCAGTGCCCGCGAAGCCCAAACGCAAGGGCATCGATCCTTTCACCAAGGAAGAGCGCTGGTTCAACGCAAAGCCGGCGAGCGTGAAGGTCAAGATTCGCGCGCTCAAGAAGCTCAAGGACGCCGCGCTCTGAGCGACCTTGCACACCACCAGCCATTCGGCTGGTGGTGTGTCCGCTGAAGGTGCACCGAGCGCGGAGCCTCAGCTTGCCGCTCCGGTGACATCGCCGTCGGACGGGCCCTTGAGCTCGACGACATTCCCTTCCGGATCGCGCACGTACAGCGAGAACCCCTCGCCTTCGGCGCCGTAGCGCCGGCCCGATTCTTCGATTCGAACGCCGTGCGCTTCGAGATGCCGGCCGATCGCATCCGCGTCGAAGGGCTCGACGCGCAAGCACACATGATCGACGTTGCGGCCTTCGCTGCCCGGTGCGGCGCCGCCCTTGCGTCCCAGCGGACCGTCGACGGCGATCAGATCGATCAGCGATCGTCCCGCGCGCAGATGCACGAGCCCGATCGCATCCTGCCGATGTGCGATCGTGCAGCCGAGCACATCGCAATAGAAACGCTCGAGCCGCGCCGGATCGCGCGCACGGATCACGACGTGGTCGATTTCGCGGATGTTGATCGCGACCATATGCGCCTCGCGTAGTGCGTCCGCTGCCCGCAGGTTCGCGTTTCGTGCTCGTCGCGGTCCCGGCGCGGCGATGTTCAGTCGAACGGATCGCGCAGCACGATGTTCGCGTCGCGGTCCGGGCCGGTCGACACGATCGCGAGCGGACATCCGGCAAGCTCTTCGAGCGCGCGCAGGTATGCGCGCGCCGCCGCGGGCAGATCGTCCCAGCGCGTGATTCCGTGCGTGGATTCCTCCCAACCCGGAAATTCGAGATACACGGGCGTGCATTCCTCCCAGCCGGCCGCATCGAGCGGCGCGTACTCGGTGCGCTTGCCGCGATATTCGTAGGCGATGCCGATGTTGAGCTTGTCCATGCCGTCGAGCACGTCGAGCTTGGTAATGCAAAGGCCGGTGATGCCGTTGATCGCGACGGCGCGCTTGAGCGCGACGATGTCCATCCATCCGCAACGTCGCGGCCGGC
>DAISJF010000029.1:0-10794 GCA_036821625.1 Rhodanobacteraceae bacterium | reverse complement strand
AACTTGACGCGGTTGGAAGGAGTCTCGGAGTACAGTGGCTCGGGCGAAGAGCCTCAATCAAATTCTTCGGCTCATCACTATGAAGAAGCTCGTTTTCTTCGCAATAGCTTTCCTGCTGGCGAGCCCGTCCGCATTCGCGCTGCGCTGCGGAACGCGCATCGTCACCGAGGGGACGCAGGATTTCCAGGTCCGTGACCGCTGCGGTGATCCGTTCTACACCGATACGTATCTTGCGACCGAAGTGTTCGGCGCGTACGGCCCCGTGCAGCACTATCGCGAAGTGCAGTACGACGTCTGGTATTACAACCTGGGTCCGCACAACCTGATGCGGCGCTTCGTCTTCCGCGACGGCGTGCTGGCGCGCGAAGAAACGCTCGGCTACGGCGTCGACGAGATCGGCAGCGACTGCAATCCGAACCGCGACTATCGCGGCGTCAGCGTCGGCGAGCTCGTCGCGCGCTGCGGCGAGCCCGCATCGCGGCGCACCTACTACGACGCCATCGAGCGCGCCGTGCCGGGCTACGCGCGCTACCGCGACGTACGCCGCGAGGAGTGGATCTACGACTTCGGCGAGGATCGTTTTCTGCGCTCGTTTCGTCTGATCGACGGACGCGTCGAGAACATCGATACCATCGAGCGCTGACGGAAAGATCGCCTTTCGGGCCGCGCCTAGCTGGCCTTGGCGCCCGGCAGTCGCGGTACGCCATGCTCGCTGCGTTCCTCGAACGCGAGTGCGCGCGTATCGACCGGTCCGCGCGGCGCGCGCGAGCCGACGGCAGTCGTCGTCTCGCCACGCGCCAGGCGCAGCGCGTTCGCGTAGCACGTGTTCGCGGTCGCCGGATCGTTCGATCCGACGTAGCAGTCGCCCAACGTTTCCCAAGCCAGAGGCGAGGGCTCGATCGCGAGCGCGCGTTCGAGATACTGCTCGCTCTTGCCCCACAACGACTGCTGCGCGCAAAGGCGTCCGAGCGCAGTCGCAAGCGCGGCGCTGTTCGGCGCGACCGACAGCCAGCTCTCGGCCTTGCGCGTCCTCGCCGGCAGCTCGGCCGGACCGAGATCGGCGTATGCCAGCGCGAGCGCGTCGCTCCACTCGCGGCGCTGCGCCGACTCGATCTCGTCCATCGCAGCCAGCACTTGACCGAGCTCGGCCGAACGGTGCGCAAACGCCGCGACGAGCTCGGGCCGGCGCCGCTGCGCGCGGCTGGCGCCGCCCCACAACGCGTTCACGCTCGCCGCATCGGGCGCGTTCGCCAGCGCTGCCGCCAGCGTCCGCGTATCGAGCGCGACCTGATCCTCGGCGGCGAGCGACTGCGTGCGCGCAAGCAACGGCAATGTGTCGAGCGCAGCGCGCGTATCGCCGCTCGCGAGCGCCGCTTCGATCAGGAGCCGCAACGCGCGCGGCGGCAACGTGCCGCGGCCGGCGCGCGCCTTCAAGAGCGACAGCGCCTCGGACGCGCGGCCGTTCTCGATCAGGAAATGTGCGCGTAGCGCGAGCGCGGCGTCCTCGGCGTCGCCCGTCACTTTGTCCAATGCCTCGCGCGCGCGCTCCTCGGCGCCGCGCTCGTGCGCGGACTGAGCGAGTGCCAGCAGCGCCGGCCCGCGCAACGCGGCGTGGTTCGAAGCCTTGCCGAGATCGCGCTCGGCATGTGCGTAGCGTCCTTCGGCGAGCGCGGTCAGTCCGCTCGCGAGCCGCTCGCGTCCGCGACGTCGATACGCGCGTCCCCAGGCGACGAACGGCCAGCGCGCGAAGCGCACGACGATCGACAGCACGCCCCAGGCGACCAGCAGCACGGCCAGCGCGAAGACGAGGCTCGTTTCCAGCGTCGTGCCGCGGATGCGCACCATCACATAGCCGGGATCGCTGGCCAGCCAGTGCCAGCCGAACGCCGCCGCGGCCGCCAGCGCCAGCAGCAGCAGGACGCCGAACCAGAGTCTCACTGCCCTGCTCCGGCGCCGGCCGACGCGCGCGGTTGCGCCAGCGCGCGCGTCGCACGCAGATTGCGCAGCTCGCGCAGCGCGCTGCCGAGCTCGGGCAGCGCCGGCGCCAGAGGCGCCGCAGCGAGCCGGTCGAGCTCGGCGAGACTCTCTTTCACGGCCGCGGCGTTCGCATCGAATGCGCCCGCGATTCCGCTGCGCGCACGCGCGATCGCCGCCGCATACGCGGCCGGATCGCGCGCGAGCAACGCGGCCTCCGCGGCGCGCAGGTCGATCGAGGCAAGCGCACGCGTGAGCTCGAGATCGCGGCTCCCTGGCACGGCATTCTGATCCCTGCTGATGTGCACGAACTGCTGGAGCAGCGCCTCGATCCGCGAAGGGGGCGCGGCGGGCGAGGCGGCCTCAGTCGTCATCGCCGGCATTGTGGCAACGCTGGCGCGGACGCGTTCGAGCGCGGTGATCGTCGCGTTCGTTTCGAGCGGTTTCGCCGATTCGAGCGCCTGCATCTCGGCGCCGATGGTCTGACGCACGCCGGCGAACACCGGATCCTCGGCCGCTGCGAGCGCGGAATCGGCCAGACGATAAGCGGCCAGCGCGGCCTGCGCATCCTGGAACAGCGCGAGGCGCTCCTGCGCGAGCTGGAGCAGGAATTCCGCTTCGTTGAGCGCAAGCGCATCGCGTCCGGTCAGGCGCTGCTCGGCGAGATTCGCGACGGCGTCCTCGAGGTGCCGTGAGCGCTGACCCAGCGCGAGCAGCTCTTCGCGCATGCTCTTGTTGACCGAGTCGACGTCTTCGACGCGCGAGCGCAGCAGATCGAGATCGCGCTTGTGCTGCTCGCTGCCGCGCGCAATCTCGTCGAGACGGCCGCTGATTTCCTCGCGCAGCGCGCTCTCTGCGTCGCCCTGACCTCGCTCGAGCACGACGACGCGCCACAGCGCGAAGCCCGCGACGATCAGCGCGACGAGTGCGGCCAGCGAAGCCAGCGTGCCGCCCCGCTTCGGAACCGCGGCACTCTTCGCCGCGGGCACAGGAGTGTCGTTCCCGCCTGCCGTGACCGGCAGCGACGCTTCCTGGTTGTCATCCCTGTCTCCCATGAGGGCATGCTAGCCGAACTGCGGTACCGGCGGCAGCAGAGGTCAAAGGCGATGGCGGCCCAGCGCCACGGCGGCCGCAGCAACCAGATCGCGCGGCGATGCCGACCGGGCGAGCACGATCTCGCCAAAGCCGTGTCTGCGAGCGATCGCGACGAGGCGTGCGCTGCTGACCACGATGATCTGCGTGCGCAGGTGCGCCAGCGTTTTCGCCGGCACGAGCGCGACGAGATTCGCGAGAGACTCTCCGCTCGACACCAGCACGACCAGCGGATCCTTCGCCGCGTCGAGCGCATCGAAATGCCGCCGCGTCAGGCGCGGCGGCACGCGCTCATAGACGTCAAGCGTGACAACCACGGCGCCGCGACGCCGCAACGCCGGCGCGATCCGATTGCGTCCGCCCGGCGCACCGACCAGCGCGATGCGCCGACCGCGCACCTTGGCGAGCCCTGCGATCGCGAGCAAACCTTCGCTGTCCGCTCGCTCCGATGGAACGCGCGCGCGAATTCCCTGCCGCGCCAGCGCGCGCGCGGTGCCTTCGCCCACCGCAAAAGCGTCGATGCGCGTGCGCGTCCGGCGCGCGGGCAGCAACGCCGCGCCGAAACGGACCGCAGCGGGACTCGTGAAGATCCAAGCGTCGAAGCGCTCGCGCTTAGCGGCATCCGTCTCGCGATTGCGCAGAGCGCGAAGCGACAATCCGGGCAGCGACAGCGGCCGGCCGCCGAGCTTGCGCACGGCGCGCGCGGGTGCCGACGACATCGCGCTCGGACGCGTGATCACGATCGTCGCGCCTGCGAGCGGAGCGTGCGGGTCGCCGGTCTGCTTCACTGCCTGTCGTCGGCCTCGGTTCGCGACGGCGAACGCCGCCGCCGTTCCATGTTACCGAACGGCCGGGGCGATTCGTCGAACCTCGCGCCGGCCGCGAAAGTTGAACCCGGGACACGATTGATCGAGACTCGCGCGCTTGCGACAGCAGACCGCCTCGTGACGCATCCGCCCTCATCCGACGCCGACTCCGCGCTTGCCGCGCTCGGGCACGCGCTGGCGACGTCGATTCCGCTGGCGCGCATCATGGGCGTCGCGATCGACGCCTATGACTACGACTCGCTGACCCTGTCCGCACCGCTCGCGCCGAACGTCAACGACAAGGGCTGCGCGTTCGGCGGCAGTCTGGTCAGTGTCATGACGCTGGCCGGCTGGGGCCTGGTCAAGCTCGCGCTCGATCGGCTGGGCCGCCCCTGCGACATCTACGTCCAGGACAGCGACGTGCGCTATCTCGCGCCGGTCTGGAACGATTTCTGCGCGATCGCGCGGCTGGTCGATCGCGAGAGTTTCGTTGCGATGACCGAAGCGCTGACGCTGCGCGGCCGAGCGCGCACGCGCGTCCGCTGCCTGGTGCCGCTGCCCGACGGCACCGCCGCGGCGACGCTCGAGGCCCGCTTCGTCGCGATCGAGCGCCGCTGATTTGTGGCGAAAGCCATTTCCGATCGCCTCGGGGCGAGGCACAATCGCCGCAGGGAGGAGCCCTCATGACGCTTCGCACCGCCTTCATCGCCGCGCTCTCGATCACGCTCCTTGCCGCGTGCTCGATGGACAAGATCAAGACCAAGGAAAGCATCCTCGAGGAGACGCTGCAGTCCTACGCGGCGACGATCCGCTGGGGCGACATGACGCAGGCGCTCGCCTTCGTCGATCCGAAATACCGCCAGGCGCATCCGATGACCGAGCTGGACCTCGCACGCTACCGCCAGGTGCAGGTCACCACCTACAACGACCAGCCGGCCGCACCGCTCAGCGAGACCGAAGTCGGGCAGACCGTCGAGATCGGTCTGGTCAACGTCAACACGCAGCAGGCGCGCAGCATCATCGATCGCCAGATCTGGCGCTATGACGAAAAGGAAAAGCGCTGGTGGTTGACGACCGGCCTGCCGAATATCACGCGGCAGAACTGAGCCCCGTCTTCGTTCCGGGAACCGTGGACTCGAGCTCGCGCAGCGGTCGCGCCTGTCCGTGAAATCGATCGCGTCCGCCTGGCCGCTCTACGAGCCGAAGCTGTTCACGCTGCTGCGGCGCGGCTATGGCCTCGACGACCTGCGCCGCGATCTCGTGGCCGGGCTCACGGTCTCGATCGTCGCGTTGCCGTTGTCGATGGCGCTCGCCATCGCGTCCGGCACGACGCCGGACAAGGGACTGCACACCGCGATCGTCGCCGGCTTCCTGGTCTCGCTGCTGGGCGGATCGCGCGTGCAGATCGGCGGACCGACCGCGGCGTTCGTGCCGGTCGTGTTCAACGTGATCGACAAGTTCGGTTACGGCGGGCTGATCCTGTGCACGCTGCTGGCGGGTCTGATGCTGATCGCGGCCGGCGTGCTGCGCGTCGGCACGCTGATGAAATACATCCCCAAGCCGGTCATCACCGGGTTCACCGCCGGCATCGCGGTCAGCATCTTCTCGAGTCAGGTCAAGGATCTGCTCGGTCTCTCGATGGACAAGGTGCCGGCCGAATTCTTCGCGCGCTGGTCCGCGTACGCGCAGCACCTGTCGAGCGCCGCCCCCGTGGCGGTGCTGTTCACCGCGGTTTCGTTAGCGATCATCGTCGGCCTGCGTCGCCTGCGACCGACCTGGCCGGGCTTTCTGATCGCGGTGATCGCCGGCGCGCTCGCGGTCGCGCTGTTCCATGCGCCGGTCGATACGATCGGCACGCGATTCGGCGGCATTCCCGCGGCGCTTCCGACATTCGACTTCCCGCACATCCCGATCGAGCGCACGCTCGAGCTCTTCCCCAGCTCGTTCACGATCGCATTCCTCGCCGGCGTCGAGTCGCTCCTGTCGGCGGTCGTCGCCGACGGCATGATCGGCGGCCATCACCGCTCGAATTGCGAGCTCGTCGCGCAGGGCATCGCCAACGCCGGCTCGGCGCTGTTCGGCGGCCTGCCCGCGACCGGCGCGCTCGCGCGCACCGCCACGAACGTGCGCGCCGGAGCGCGATCGCCGATCGCCGGCATCGCGCACGCGCTGTGCCTGCTGGTCTTCATGCTGGCGCTGGCGCCTCTGATGGGCTACGTGCCGCTCGCCGCGCTTGCGGCGGTGCTGGCCGTGGTGGCGTGGAACATGGCCGAGATCGAGAGCTTCCGGCACCTGATGAGCGGACCGGTCGGCGATCGCGTGGTGCTGCTGCTGACGTTCGGTCTCACGGTCGTGTTCGACCTCACGGTCGCGATCGAGGTCGGCATCGTGCTGGCCTCGTTCCTGTTCATGCACCGCATGAGCGAGGTCGTTGCGATGGAATCGAACGTTTCGCTGATCGAGGAGGACCGTGCCGATGCCGACCGGCCGGTCGAGCCCGATCAGCGCGCGCAGCTGCCGCGCGGCGTCGAGGCGTTCCAGATCTCGGGCCCGCTGTTCTTCGCCGTCGCGAACCGGCTCGACGACGTGCTCGACCTGCTCCTGCCGAAATCGCCGCGCGTGTTCATCCTGCGCATGCGTCTCGTGCCGCTGATCGACGCTTCGGGCGTCACGGCGCTCAAGCAGATGATCGAACGCTGCCATCGGCGCGGCACGCGCGTGATCCTGTCGGGCCTGCGCGAGCAGCCGCGCAGGATCCTCGCGCAGATGGGCGTCGCTGCCGACGGCGAGCTCCGTTTCGCGCGAGATTTCAGCGAAGCCGTGCGGCTTGCTGCCGACATGTAGCGGCGGGCCGGCGCATCCCGCACTCCGAGCCTCGTCTTTGCGACATTCGGGCCGCTCCGCGATAATCCGCGCCCGCGTCGCGCGATCCCTCAACTCATGTCCGATTTCCTGCACCGGCTGCCCGAGTTCCTCGGCAACCATTTCTATCTCACGCTCGGATTCATCGGCGTGCTCGTCGCATTGCTGGTGACCGAGGTCCAGCGTTTCACGCGCGGATACAAGGCGCTGACGCCGGCCGGGTTGACGCAGCTCGTGAATCGCGAGAACGCGCTCCTGATCGACGTATCCAGCCTTCAGGATTTCGAGAAGGGCCACGTTCCGGGCGCGAGGCACGTTGCGATCAGCCAGTTCGATGCCGAGAACAAGGAGCTCGCCAAGGCCAGGGATCTGCCGGTCGCGATCTATTGCCGCAACGGGCAGACCTCGGGCCAGGCCGCGCAACGGCTCGTCAAAGCCGGCTTTAGCCGCGTGTACTGGCTCGAAGGCGGCCTCGGGGCATGGTCCGAGGCGCAGCTGCCGCTGGCCAAAGGAAGAAGCTGAGTCCGCTGGCGCCACTTGCAAGGCGCATGCATGCTGACAAGCACCGCGATGACGGTGCTAGGCTCATCCTCCCGAAGGTCAGGGAGGCCTCCCATGTCCATTGTCCGCTCGTACCGCGCGGTGGTGCTCGGCGCGCTCGCCGCCGGCTCGTTCACGTTCGTTCCGTTGCACGCGGAGTTGCCGCCGATCGGTTCGGCCAATGTCGCGATCGCCGATCCGGACGTTCCGCCACCGACGACCGAGCCCTGCATCGTTCCTCTGTTCGACGAATTCACGTTCATCGGCTTCGACGCGCAGATGTTCGACTACACGCCGCCCGACGGCTGTGCGGGTCCGTGGCAGAGAGTCGTGCTTCGCATCGATTTCGACGTCACGGCCGGTCGCCAGTTCGACCGCACGGCCGAGATCTGGATCGGCGGCGCGAACTTCTACTTCGGCACGACGCAGGAGCCGCGCGCGACGGTTGCGCCGAGCTGGCACATCGAGCGCGACGTGACCGACTTGAGCGCTCTCCTGTACCAGGCGCAAGGCGGCCGCGTCGATCTCGGCAATGTCGTCGACGACACGTACACCGGCATCATCCATGGGAGCGCGAGCCTCGCCTTCTATCCGTTCGACGCGACGATCTCCGATCGCCCGCCACGTCCCGATGTCGTCGTGCGGATGTCGGCCGACGCCACCGGCGGCACCGTCACCCTGGCAAGCTCGGACGATCATCTCGCGATCGATTTCGTGCCGCCGCAGAACGTGCGGCGAGCATTCATCGACGTCACCGTCGAGGCGCAGAACACCGACGAATTCTGGTACCTGTGCGTGCCGGATGATCTCGCGGCCGAGCTCGAGTCCTGTCCCGGCACCGGCTTTCGCGAAGCGCAGGTCACGATCGACGGCCTCTACGTCGGCATCGTGCCGATCTATCCGTGGATCTATACGGGCGGCATCGATCCCTATCTCTGGCGGCCGTCTCCCGACATCCAGACGCTGAAGTTCGAGCCGTACCGCGTCGATCTCACGCCGTATGCGTCCTGGTTCAACGACGGGCTGACGCATCACGTCGCCGTGCGCGTGTTCAACGCGCAAGCGTATTTCTCGGCAACGGCGAATCTCTTGCTTTACCTCGATCACGGCGCCGACGTCGTCGAGGGTGCCGTCACGATGAACACGCTCGAGGGCGCCAATCCCGACGTCAGCTCGGACGTCGGCTCCAACGACAACGGCGACATCGACGCGGTCGTCCTGGTCACCCAGACGCGCGACTACGAGATATCCGGCTACGTCGACACGTCCGACGGGCGCATCACGACAGACATCCTCCAGCACAGCTATTTCTACAACTCGCAGATCTTCAACATCTCCGGCAGCCAGTACCAGCAGCAGCTCGACACGCGCTTCCAGGGCGACACCACGACGACGGTCAACACCGGCGTCTACTCGCACGTCCTGACCCAGCATCGCGACTGGCCGCTGCTGATCAACTACGAATTCGACGTGACGTCGGATGGCTTCGCGCAGACGACATCGGTCGACCAGGGCCTCAAGCACACGGTCGACGTCGGCGTCGCCGGTTACACGCCGCGCGAAGCCAGCGTCGATCAGCACGTGACGGCCAACGACACGCTGCTGTTCGACGCGAACGGCAACGTGGCGGGTCAGCAGGATCAGGGCAGCCAGCAGAGCTACACGTACGTCGACGCGTTCGGCGACTGCTACGACCGCACGATCACGACGGATTCCGGCGTGCTCACGGCCGTCGCCGACGGGGCCGTCTGTCCCGACGCCACCAATACGCTGTGGTCGTTCGGCGTGTTCTACAACGCCGCGTCATCGATTTTCGGCGCCACGGTGCAGATCCTGCCTTGATTGGGCCGCGGAGCCGCCGCGGGCGGCTCCGCAGGGTGCGCCAGACCCCTGGGCGTGGAATAATCCGCACCCTTTTCCCTTTCGAACGAGCAACACCATGGCAGAGACCACCAACGGCGGCGCAAACGGACAGGCGCAGCAACCGCAGCTCAGCCTGCAGAAGATCTACGTCAAGGATGTCTCGTTCGAGGCGCCCGGCGCACCGCACATCTTTCAGAACCAGGGCTCGCAGCCGAACGTCGAGCTGAGCCTTTCCCAGCGCGTGACGCAGCTCGGCGAGACCGCGTTCGAAGTCGTGCTGAGCGTGACCGCGACATGCAAGATCGAAGACAAGACCGCGTATCTCGCCGAGGTCCAGCAGGCCGGCGTGTTCGGTCTCGCCGGTTTCGACGCGCCGAGCCGCGAGACGGTGCTGGCGACGTATTGCCCGAACGTGCTGTTCCCGTACGCGCGCCAGGTCGTTTCCGATCTGGTTCAGAACGGCGGGTTCCCGCCCTTCTTCCTGCAGCCGATCAACTTCGAAGCGCTGTACGCGGACCAGCAGCGCCGACGCATGGAATCGGCCCAGGGCACCGGCGCCAACGCCTGATCCGCATCGCGCGACGGCGATGACGAATCCAACGCCGGTCGCGGTTCTCGGCGCCGGCTCCTGGGGCACGGCGCTCGCGGTGCTGCTCGCACGCAACGGCGTGCCGACGACGTTGTGGGGCCGCACGCCGCAATCCGTCGTCGACATGGCAAGCCTGCGGCGCAACGCGCGCTACCTGCCCGATCTCGTGTTCCCCGACTCGCTGCAGCTTTCGGCCGCGCTCGAGCCGACCGCGCGCGATGCCGGCACGATCCTGATCGCGGTGCCGAGCCACGCGTTCGCCGCGGTGCTCGACGAAGCCGCGCCGTGGATCGCGCCGGACGCGGGCATCGCCTGGGCGACGAAGGGTTTCGATCCCGCCTCCGGACGCTTCCTGCATGAGCTCGTCGATGCGCGGCTGCCGCGACGGGCGGCCGCGGTCGTGACCGGCCCATCGTTCGCCCGCGAGGTCGCGATCGGTTTGCCGACCGCGGTCACGGTGCATTCGTCGGACGGCGACTTCGCGCAGCGCATCGCGCAGATGCTGCACACGCCGCTGTTCCGTGCCTACACCGGCAACGACGTGCTCGGCGCCGAGCTCGGCGGTGCGATGAAGAACGTGCTGGCCGTCGCGACCGGCGTCGCCGACGGCATGAAGATGGGCCTCAACGCGCGCGCGGGGCTGATCACGCGCGGGATCGCCGAGATGATGCGTCTCGGCGCCGCGATCGGTGCGCGTGCGGAGACGCTGATGGGTCTCGCAGGCCTGGGCGATCTGGTGCTGACCTGCACGGGCGATCTCTCGCGCAATCGGCGGCTCGGACTCGCGCTCGGCCGTGGCGTGCCGCTCGAGCGCGCGGTGGCGGAGATCGGACAGGTCGTCGAGAGCGTGCAGACCGTCGACACGCTGATGCAGCTTGCGGCGCGGTATCGCGTCGAGCTGCCGATCACCGCGCTCGTGCAGCGCGTGCTGCGCGAAGAGCTGTCGCCGGCTGAGGCGATGCGCGCGCCTTGGAGCAGCACCATCTTCACGACGTCGCCCCGTCCCGCGCCGAGCGCCATCCGGATGCCGATCTCCTGTGTCCGTTGCGCCACGGAATAGGAGATCAC
>DAISJF010000028.1:0-10965 GCA_036821625.1 Rhodanobacteraceae bacterium | reverse complement strand
GTGCCGAACTCGCGATCGACGTAGTCGTCGGCGATGACCGGAATCTCGCGGCCCGTCAGCGGCAGCCTGAGTGTCTTGCCGACGAGATGCGCGTAACGCTCGTCTTCGGGATGCACCGCGACCGCGACGTCGCCGAGCATCGTCTCTGGCCGCGTCGTCGCGACGACGACGCCGTCGCCGCCGTCGCTCGCCGGATAGCGTATCGACCACAATGAACCGTCGCGCTCCTCGTTGTTGACTTCGAGATCGGAGACCGCGGTCATCAGCAGCGGATCCCAGTGCACGAGCCGCTTGCCGCGATAGAGCAGGCCCGCGCGATACCACTCGACGAAGACGCGCCGCACCGCGGCGGAAAGTCCTTCGTCCATCGTGAAGCGCTCGCGCGACCAGTCGACCGACGCGCCAAGCCTGCGCATCTGGTTCGTGATCGTCGCGCCCGACTCTTCCTTCCAGGCCCAGACGCGCTCGACGAACTTGTCGCGGCCGAGGTCGTGGCGCGATTTGCCCTCGGCGCCGAGCTGGTTCTCGACGATCTTCTGCGTCGCGATGCCGGCGTGATCGGTGCCGCCCTGCCACAGCGTGCGAAAGCCGCGCATGCGGTGATAGCGGATCAGCGCATCCATGATCGTCTGCTGGAACGCGT
Organism: Rhodanobacteraceae bacterium; assembly: GCA_036821625.1. Taxonomy (GTDB): domain Bacteria; phylum Pseudomonadota; class Gammaproteobacteria; order Xanthomonadales; family Rhodanobacteraceae; genus Dokdonella_A. The sequence goes on along the minus strand of DAISJF010000028.1, from coordinate 10,322 downwards.
GGCCCATGTGCAGCGTGCCCGTCACGTTCGGCGGCGGCAGCAGGATGCAGTACGGCTCGCCGGTGCCGCGCGGCGCGAAGTCGCCGTGTGACTCCCAGTGGGCGTACCACTTTTTCTCGATGGATCCGGGGTCGAAGCTTTTTTCCATGGAGGGGAATGGGGAATCGGGAATGGGGAATAGGGAATAGGGAATCGGGAATAGGGAATGGGGAATCGGGAATAGGGAATAGGGAATAGGGAATAGAAGCGGGAACGGAACTACGGGACTAGATGCTGCCTGCTCTGCCGAATCCCCATTCCCGATTCCCCATTCCCGCTCCCCGACTCACATATCATGCTTGGCCACCTCGAACCCGCGCCGCTTGTACTCGCTCCAGCGCACGCGCGAGCCCTCGCGTTCCGCGGAATCGGCAGCCACGACTTCTAGCACGCGCTCGTACGCGCCGGGCGCGCATTCGTCGCGCAGGTTCACGACCAGCGGCCGATCGGCGGTCGCGACACCAGGCGCCGCAATCACGACCGGCGTGATCGCATCGTCCTCGTCGCCGGCGAGCTGGTGCGGGACGAAGCTCTCTTCGTCGAACTCCCAGAGCTTCTCGTCGATCGCATCGGCCTGCTCCGGCGTGCGCGCGAGGATCAGCGTCGGCTGCTCGGCCGCGTAGGCTTTCCTGACCAGCTCGCAGACCAGCAGCAGTGGATCGTCGCGAAACCGCGGCTTGTCGATCAGGTAGAAATCCGCGCGCGCCACGGGCTCAGGTGCTCGAGGACGAATTATCGGCGGAGAAATACAGCATCAGCGATTCGCCGAGCGCCGACGCGAACGCACACGCGAGCACGAGCCCGAAGAACAGCGCGATCGCCGGTCCGCGCTTGCCCGGCTTGCGCGTCTTGTAGAGATAGTAGGGCACGAAGATCGCGGCAGCCATGACGATGCCGACGTTGAGCCACATCGGCCGCCGGATGTCGAGCTCCGCCGAATCGAGCGTGAGCCAGCGGAATCCGATGACGAGGATCGCGAGACTGCCGAGCAGCGTGAAGCCATTGGCGCGGTCCAGATGCAGCGCCGCGGTCATGATGCCGAGCACCAGCGAAGCGCCCACGAGCGTCGTCAGCACCAGCTGCTTCTGCTTGCGGTGGTCCGGCGCCGGCGACGTCACGCGCTGCGATCGATCAGGTATTGCGCGAGCAGCGGCACCGGGCGTCCGGTCGCCAATCCCTTGCGGCCTTCCTCCCATGCGGTGCCGGCGATGTCGAGATGCGCCCAGCGGCAGCCGTTGACGAAACGCGACAGGAAACAGCCTGCCGTGATCGCGCCGGCGTACTTGCCGCCGATGTTGGCGACGTCGGCGAATCCGGATTCGAGCTGCTGCTGGTAATCGTCCCAGAGCGGCAGGCGCCACGCGCGATCCATCGTGTCGTTGCCCGACTTCAGGAGCTGCTCGGCGAGATCGTCGTCCTTGGTCATCAGGCCCGAAGCGTGCTTGCCGAGCGCGACGACGCACGCGCCGGTCAGCGTCGCGGCGTCGATGATGACCTGCGGTTCGAACTTCTGCGCGTAGGTCAGCGCATCGCACAGGATCAATCGGCCTTCGGCGTCGGTATTCAGCACTTCGATCGTGAGGCCCGACATGCTGGTCAGGATGTCGCTCGGACGATACGCATTGCCATCCGGCATGTTCTCGACCGCCGGCACGATGCAGACGAGGTTCAGCGCGAGCTTGAGCTCGACTGCGGCGAGGAACGCGCCGAGCACGCCGGCCGCACCGCACATGTCGAACTTCATCTCCTCCATGCCGGCGCCCGGCTTGAGCGAGATGCCGCCGGTGTCGAACGTGATGCCTTTGCCGACCAGCGCGTAAGGCTTGGCTTTCTCGCCGCCGCCTTGCCAGCGCAGCACGATGAGCTTCGGCGGATTGGCCGAGCCTTGCGAGACGCCGAGCAGCGAACCCATGCCGAGCTTCCGCATCTCGTCGCGCTCGAGCACCTGGATCGTCACGCCCGTGTGCTCGTCCGCGATCTTCTGCGCCTGCGACGCGATGTGCGCGGGATTGCAGATGTTCGGGGGCAGGTTGCCGAGCTCGCGCGCGAAGCGCACGCCGTTCGCGATGGCAGCGGCTTCGGTCAGCGCGCGCTGCGTCGCGCGGTCACCCTCGGAGGATGCCGCCACGAACGCGATGGCCTCGAGCTGCGGCGTCTTCGGCTTCTCCTTCGGCTTGAACGTCGCGGTGTAGCGGTAGGCCTGCGCATCCGCAGCGAGCGCGGCGGTGCGGACTTTCCAGGCCGCGTCGCGACCGGGCACGTCGACTTCCGTCAGATAAGAGACCGCCGAATCGATCGGCAGGCCCTTGAGCACGCGCGCCGACTCGCCGGCCGCGCGATGGAACGCGGCCGCATCGAACTTCTTCTGCTCGCCGAGCCCGGCCAGCAGCACGCGCGGCGCCGCGACGCCGGCCAAGCCGAACAGCACCGTCGTGCTGCCGATCTTGGCGGGAGCGTCGCCGCTTTCGATGAGGCGCTTGATCGCACCGCCGGCGCGCTCGTCGATACGGGCCGCAGCCGGGGTCAACACGCGATCCTCGTAGATGCCGACGACGACGCAGGGAGTCGACGCGGCTTCCGGCGCGTCGGCGGCGAGGTTGAACTTCAGGGTCATTTTGCGTTCCAGCAGACTTCGGATGGGGGGCCGCCGCGCGGGTAAACTGGCGCTCCTGCGGCGCCCAGCGGAAACATGAAACCCGAGATTTTACGGCAAAGCACGAACACCGCGCCAAAACCGCCGCCGACGCGCTGGTTCAGCGACATGCGCCTGCGCATCGTCGACGGCTATCTGTTGCGCGAGCTCGGCGCCAATTTCCTCGGCGCGGCGCTGATCCTGCTCCTGATCGTGGTCGGCACGGCGGTCGCCGATCTCCTCGCCAAGATCGCGCGCGGCCGCATTCCGGCCGATCTGCTCTTCACGCTGATCGCGCTGCGCAGCGTCGATGCGCTGACCGTGCTGATGCCGCTGGCCGTCTTCCTCGGCGTGCTGCTCGCGTACGGGCGCCTCTGGCGCGACAGCGAGATGGCCGTGCTGCAGTCCTCGGGGCTCGATCTCGGCGGGCTGGTGCGCCCGCTGATACTGCTCATCGTGCCGACGATGTTCGTGCTCGGCACGATCTCGTTCTGGCTCGCGCCCGCCGCGGTGCGGCTCTCGCAGGTGCTGCTCGAGGAGGCGAATCGCTCGCTGATCGTCGCCGGTCTCGAGCCCGGACGTTTCGTCGAGCTGCCCGGCAAGGACGGCGAGATCTATGTCGGCGAGATGTCGGCCGACGGCACCGAGTTCAAGCGCATGTTCGTCGAGAACGAGCGGGTCATCAACGACACCGGCAGCAAGGACAACGGCAAGACGCGCATGGACGTGATCACGGCGACCCATGGATTCCTCTACCACGATGCCGACGGCGTCGGCCGCTACCTCGCGCTGTTCGACGGATTCCGCGTCGAAGGCACGCTCGGCCAGGACGACTACCGCCTGATGCGCTTCGTGCGCAACGACATCAAGCTCGCCGACAACGAAAACGACGACAACGACGTCACGGCGAAGCGCTCCGCGCCGACCGGCGTGCTGTTCGCGAATCCGGACGATCCGGTGATGCGCGCCGAAATCCACTGGCGGCTCGCCGCGCCGCTGTCGGCGCTGGTGCTGACGCTGCTCGCGTTGCCGCTGTCGAAATCGAGCCCGCGCGAGCCGCGCTACGCTCGCCTTCTGATCGCGGTGCTGGCCTGGTGGGTGTTCAACACGAGCCTCGGGCTCGGGCGCTCGTGGATCAGCCAGGGCAAGCTCGCGCCCGCGTTCGGATTCTGGTGGGTTTACCTGCCGACGATCGCGGTGGCGGCGTGGCTGATCTGGAGCACCCAGCACATTCCGCGGGCGCGCGCCGCGCGCAAGGCGCCGTGATGGGCCGACCGAACGTTCAGCCGTATCGTCGGCGCCCGGCTCCGCGAGGGGCAGCGGTCGCGGCGCTGTTCAACATCAAGCGCGTCGATCGGCTCGTCGCGATCGCGGTGTTGTCGTCGGTCGCGCTGACCTGGCTCACCATCGTCGGGTTCGACGCGTTCCGCATCTTCATCGGCGAGCTCAACGACGTCGGCCAGAACCAGTACACGCTGACCAAGGCGATCACGTACGTGCTGCTGACCGTGCCGCGCCGCTGCTACGAGATGTTCAGCTACTCGGCGCTGATCGGCGGCCTCCTGGGGCTCGGCGGCCTGGCCGGCAGCGGCGAGCTGACGGCGCTGCGCGCCGCGGGCCTCTCCAAGCTGCGCATCTGCGCCTCCGTCGTGTTCGCGTTGACGACGCTGACCGCCGTCGTGACGCTGATCGGCGAGACGATCGGACCCTACGGCGAGCAGAAAGCGCAGGCGCTGCAGCTCGCCGCGAAATCGAAGGACGTCGCGCTGGCCAAGGGCGGAACGCTCTGGGCGCGCGATGGCGAGACCGTGATCAACGCGCGGCATGGCCGCACGCACAACGGGAAAGTCGAGCTCGCCGGCGTGCGCGTGTTCGAGTTCGATCCGGACGGTCGACTGGCATCGCTTGCGCTCGCCGAGCGCGCCACGCACGCGGCCAACGCCTGGACGCTCTACAACGTCCGCACCACGGACTTCGGCGCCGACAGCGCGTCGAGCTCGGTGAAGGCGGAAGAGCACTGGAAATCCGGGCTCGATCCGGCGCTGCTTTCGCTCAGCATCGTGCAGGCGCAGTACATGACCCTTCGCGACCTTGGCCGCAACATCTTCTATCTCGAACGCAACAAGCAGGATGCGTCGAGCTTCCGCCAGGCGTACTGGGAACGCCTGTTCTATCCGATCAGCGTGCTCGCGCTCGCGTTCTGCGCGGTGCCGTTCGCGTTCGGCACGCTGCGCAGCGGCGGCCTGGCCAAGCGGCTCTTCATCGGCATGGTGCTCGCGCTGTGCTTCTACTTCGCGCAGCGCGCGATCGTGAACATGGGGGCGGTGTACGGCGTGCACCCGGCGATCGCGAATCTGATTCCGCCGATCCTGCTGGCCTTGCTCGCATTCCTCTATTTCCGCAAGCACGCCTGATGCGGTCGACTTTTGTGTAAAAATGCGAGCGAACTTCGGGTGAGGGATTCGTCATGAACGTGCAGAGCTCGATCATGGGCAGTGCCTTGCTCGCGCTGGCGACTTGCGCGCGCGCGTCCGGGCTCGACAGGTCGCCGCCCGAAGCGGACTATGCCTATCTCTGCGACGCGTGCACTGACGCGGAATACGTCGAGGCTGCGCGATCGCTCGGCGCTGGCCGGCAACTGCTGTTCGATTTCCGCGCGGACGCGCCGCGCGCGTTCGACGTATTGCCATCCGGTTCCGAAGCAAACCCCGTGGCGAATGCGCCGGTCATGGACGAAGAAATGCGGCGATTCGCGCTCTCGAAGCGCCTCTGGTCCGGTCCGGGTCCCGCTCGCGTCGATCGGGCCGAGCTCGCCGGATGGATACGACGGCAGGGCCCTTCGCCCTCGACGGCCGAGATGCTCGTGACGAGCGCCTACCGGAACGAGATCGCGAGCGCGCTCGAACAGCTGCTGCCCGCGCTGCTGCCACGCGACGTGCCGGGCGCCGTGGGCCGCATCTGCAGACCGTGCACGGCTAATCCGATCCAGGCCCTTTCAGGCGATCACGCGATTTCCGTCGCGCTCGCGGACGGCGGCGTCGTCGACTTCGCGACGGATACGCACGAGATGCTGCGCGTTCGCGCGATCCACGATGCGAGCGGAAAAACCTGGCAGTTCGACGACGCCGGCCGCATCGTCAAGAACTGAGATCGCCGCGGTTTCATGCCATCGCGTTCCGCGTCAGCGGTCGGCGTCACCGCGCGCTAGCCGCACGAGATGCGTGCGCGCGACGAGATCATGCCAGCCATCGCGATGGCGCGTGACGAGGCACGCGAGGAAGCCGAGACCGAGCGCGGCCAGCGAGACGATCCCGGCCGCGAAACGCAGCAGCGCGCGCGGCCAGCGCACCGGCGAACCGTCGCGATCGACGAGGCGCAGGCGCCACGCGCGCATGCCGATGGTCTGTCCGCCGCGCGCCCACGAGATGACGAAATACGCGGCCGTGACCGCGAGCAGCGCGGCACGCAACCCCAGGCGCCACGCCAATGGCGGATGGGCGAGGTCGACGTTGCCGTGCACGACCAGCAACGCCAGGCCCGCCGTCAGCATCCACAGCGCCAGCAGCGGAAACAGGTCGTAGATCGCCGCGGCCATGCGCAGCCAGAGCGAAGCGGGCGTCGATGACATGGATTCCGCAAAAGTCCGGTGACTGCGGTTAGCGTCACGGTTTAGGCTTGCCCGTGCAAGCCGACCGCCACGTTCCGCATGCTTCCTCGATGAGCCCACGCGTCAAGCCCGCGAAGGATGAAGTCCCCGACGGCATCGCTCGCGTCGATCGCGAGCTGATCGAGTCGTTTCTGGAGCGCGCGTGGTCGGAGCTTGGTCTGGCCGACAACACGCTCGCGAGCTACCGGCTCGATCTCGAAGGCTTCGCGCGCTGGCTCGCACAGCACGGCAGCTCGCTCGCGCGCTGCGGTCGCGAGGAATTGTTCCGCTATCTCGGCGAGCGCGGTACGAAGGGCGGAGCGAGCGGCAAGGGCTACAAGGCGCGCTCGAACGCGCGGCTCCTGTCGAGCCTGCGGCACTTTTATCGCGCGATGGTCCGCGATGGACGGCTCGGCGCGGATCCGACGCTGCTTCTCGATCCGCCGAAGCTGCCGCGCAGTCTGCCCAAGGCGCTCGCCGAGTCGGAGATCGAAGGCCTGCTGCGCGCGCCGCCGGACACGCCGATCGGATTGCGCGACCGCGCGATGCTCGAGCTGATGTACGCATCCGGCCTGCGCGTGAGCGAGCTGGTCGGCATCACCGCCGCAGAGGTGAACCTGCGCCAGGGCGTGCTCCGCGTCGTCGGCAAGGGCGGCAAGGAACGCCTGGTCCCGCTCGGCGACGAGGCCGCGCACTGGCTCACGCGCTATGTGAACGAGGCACGTCCCGTCCTGCTCAAGGGCGGGCGCAGCGACGCGCTGTTCGTCAGCAACCGGCGCGCGGCGATGACGCGTCAGATGTTCTGGACGCTGGTCAAGAAACACGCACGGGCAGCGGGCATCCCGGCCAAGCGCATCTCGCCGCACGTGCTGCGCCACTCGTTCGCGACGCACCTTTTGAACCACGGCGCCGACCTGCGCGCGCTGCAGATGCTGCTCGGCCACAGCTCGCTGTCGACGACGCAGATCTACACGCTGATCGCCAAGGAGGGCCTGAAACGCCTGCACGCGCGCCATCATCCACGCGGATGAGTGGTCAGAGCCGCTGTTTTTCCGTGCGCGAGTGCGCAATCGCGGACCGCGCGCCTTTTCGTGGCGGGCGCGCGCATGAGACAATCCGCGTCGAATCGGGAACCATCCGCGGCCGGTGCGGGTCAACCGGCGATCCGATGCCGCGCAGGCCACCGTGCAAGCCGAACGGCGTTCGGCCGGTCAGGGTCTCGTCCATTCTTCCGAGGTTTGCATGCGCATCGCGTTCACCATTGTCGGCCTGCTCCTGGCTGTCGGCGTCTCCGCGGCGACGCCCGAGGAGACCGTGCGCCAGGCGATGAACGCGCTGGCCCCCAAGGTCAAGATCGACGTCGTGCAGGAGTCCGAGATCCCGGGCTTCTACGAAGCGATCGCCGGGGGCGAGTTCGTCTACGTGACCAAGGATGGCCGCTACGTGATCGACGGCAACGCCTACGACGTGCCCCACCGGCGCGATCTCACCGCAAGCGCGCGCGCCAAGGTGCGCAAGGACGCACTGGAGAAGGTCGGTCCCGACAAGCGCATCGTGTTCGCGCCGCCCGGTCCGCTGCTCGCCAAGCACACGGTCACGGTGTTCACCGACGTCGATTGCCCGTTCTGCCGCCGCTTCCACCAGCAGATCGCCGAGTACAACGCGAAGGGCATCACGGTCGATTACCTCTTCTATCCGCTGTCGATCCATCCGGGTGCCGACAAGCACGCCGAAGCGGTCTGGTGCTCGAAGGATCGTCCGAACGCGTTCACGGCCGCGATGGCCGGCAAGGATCCGGGCAAGGCGACCTGCCCGAATCCGGTGTACGAGCTGACCGAGCTCGCCAAGTCGCTCGGCATCGGCGGCACGCCGACCGTGCTCGCCGACGACGGCACGCAGATTCCGTCGCAGATCGCGATGTCGCCGGATCAGCTCGCCGCCGAGCTCGACCGCCTCGCCGCCGCCAGCGCGGCCAAGAATTGAGTGAGCTGATCCGATGAGACTCCGCCATTGCCTCCCGTTCGCCTGTTTCGCCGCCGTCGCCTCCGCGAACGCGGCAGAAACGCCCGCGGACGCGACCGCGCGCACGGCTGTGCACAATCTCGTGCCGCAGGCCACGATCAACTCGGTCGAAGCGGCGCCGCTGCCGGGCTATCGCGAGGTCATCATCGGGAGCCAGATGGTCTATGTCAGCGACGACGGCGAGTACGTGCTGCACGGCACGCTCTACGACACGCAGACCAAGCGCGATCTGACGGCGACGCGGCTTGCGGTCGATCACAAAGCCAAGGTCGATGCGGTGCCGAAGTCAAAGCGCATCGTGTTCGGGCCGGAGAAGCCGAAGTACAAGGTCACGGTGTTCACGGACCTCGACTGCGGCTACTGCCGCAAGCTGCATTCGCAGATCGCCGAGTACAACCAGCGCGGCATCGAGGTCGACTATCTGTTCTTTCCGCGCTCGGGACTCAACTCGCCCTCATACGACAAGGCCGTTTCGGTCTGGTGCGCGAAGGATCGCCACGCCGCGTTCACGGCGGCCAAGGCGGGCAAGACGCCGACTCCGGCAAAGTGTGACAACCCGGTCGCCGAGGAATACAAGCTCGGCGCGCAGGTCGGCGTCGACGGCACGCCGACGATCTTCGCGCCCGACGGCACCAAGATCGGCGGTTATCTGACGCCGGCCGAGATGGTGGCCAAGCTCGAGAACCTCGGCAAGGCCGATTTCGCCGGCAATTGAGGCACCCGAACTCGGCTCAGCGCTGAACGGCGACGCACGCGCGATCGCCGTTTTCGTCGTCTGCGCGACGCTTGCTGTATCATTTGCAACCGTCACGACCGCTCCCCGGCCATGATCGTTCTCGACGGGCAGCCCGCGCTGTCCGCATTCCGCATCGACCGCCTGAACGCCGAGCTAGCGCGCCGCGCGCCCGGCTGCACTTTGCGCGCGGCGCACTACGTCTACTTCGTCGATGCGGCCGCAGAAACCGACATCGACACGCTGCGCGACGTCATCGAGGCGAAACCGGGCGCGCCGGCGCGCGCCGCGATCTGGGTGGTGCCGCGGTTCGGCACGCGCTCGCCGTGGTCGAGCAAGGCGACCGATATCCTGCAGGGCTGCGGCTTTCCGGTGCGCCGGATCGAGCGCGGTGTCGCGTTCGATCTCGACAACGCGCCCGCGTCCGGGAGCGCGGAATGGCGCGCCGTCGCACACGTCCTGCACGACCCGATGACGCAGTCCGTCGTCGATTCGCTCGCGAACGTCGATACGCTGTTCGATACGGGTGCGCCGGCGCCGCTCGTGCGCGTCGCGCTCGGTGCCGATCCGACGGCCGCACTCGCGGCCGCGAACACGCGTCTCGGGCTTGCGCTGGCGCCGGATGAGATCGCGTATCTCGCCGAGAGCTATGCGGCGCTCGGTCGCGATCCGTCGGACGCCGAGCTCATGATGTTCGCGCAGGCGAACTCCGAGCATTGCCGGCACAAGATCTTCAACGCCGAATTCAGCGTCGACGGCGTGAAGCAGGCCAAGTCGCTGTTCGCAATGATCCGCAACACGCACGCGCAAGCGCCCGCACACACGCTGTCCGCGTACAAGGACAACGCGGCGGTCATCGAAGGCAACGGAGCGCTGCGCTTCTTCGCGAACACGGAGGACCGCTACGCGACACATCGCGAAGACACGCCGTTCGCGATCAAGGTCGAGACGCACAATCACCCGACCGCGATCTCGCCGTTTCCGGGCGCGTCGACCGGCTCCGGCGGCGAGATCCGCGACGAAGGCGCGACCGGCCGCGGCGGCAAGCCGAAGGCCGGCCTCGTCGGCTACACGACTTCGTACCTGCGCATTCCGGAGTGGCCGCGGCCGTGGGAGAAAGAGCGCCCGCTGCCGCCGCGCATGGCGAGCGCGTTCGAGATCATGCGCGATGCACCGATCGGCGCCGCCGCGTTCAACAACGAATTCGGCCGGCCGTGCCTCGGCGGCTATTTCCGCACGTTCGAGCAGGA
>DAISJF010000027.1:0-11028 GCA_036821625.1 Rhodanobacteraceae bacterium | reverse complement strand
CTCGATCCGTCCGTGCCCGCTCCGCCGGAGCGCCACGCGTGCTCGCTGATCGTGACCGGATCGTCCATGTGGATCTTGCCGTGCTTGAGTTCGGCCGAGACCGCGTACGAGGTCATGATCTTGGTGATCGAAGCGGGCGCGACGCGCGCGTCCTCGTTGCTGCCGATCAAAATCTGACCGCTGGCATAGTCCATCAGGACCCAGCTCTTCGCATCGATGCTCGGCGGCGGCGGCGTCGGGCCCGGGCCCTGGGCTTGCGCCGCGGGTTTCGGCACGGCCTGCGGTGTCGGCAGGTTCGACGCGGGCTCGGCGGCCGCAGCGGCGGGTGCGGGCGTCGAGGACTGCGCGGCGGGGGCCTGCGTCTGCGCGGGCGTCGCCGCGTGCGCGTGCCTGGGGCGCGCGGCCTCGGCGGTTGTGGCGGTCAAGGCAAGGGCAAGGGCAATCAAAGAGTACGACAGCTTCATCTCGGCACTTCGGTCCTGCGGGTCAAAGCGCGCATTGTCGCCGCTTCAGCGCTCGATCGCTACGCGCGGGGCACCAAAACCGAGCTTCTCGATGCGCGGCGTCAGCGCGTCGGCCGCGGCGACGTCCGCCAGCGGCCCCACGCGCACGCGGTGCACGGTGCGGCCGTCGACGTCCGCAGCCTGAACGTCGACGTTCTCGATGCCATCGCGGCGCGCGGCGGCGGCGACCCGCTCGGCATTGGCGCGATCGCTGAACGCGCCGAGCTGCAGATAGATGCGCGCGGCCGCTTGCGCGGTGAGCGCGCGCGGCGACGGCGGCGGCGTCGCGTCCGGATGCGCGGGATCGATCGCGCGCACCTCGACGAGACCAGTCCCTTTCGGCCAGATGCCGATGCGCACCGCCGCCGCATACGAGAGATCGATCAGCCGGTTCTCGTGGAACGGACCGCGATCGTTGATGCGCACGACGACGCTCTTGCCGTTGTCGAGGTTGGTCACCCGCGCGTACGTCGGCAGCGGCAGGGTCTTGTGCGCGGCCGTGAACCGGTACATGTCGTACGGCTCGAGCGACGAAGTCATGTAGCCGTTGAACTTGTTGCCGTACCACGACGCGATGCCGCGCTCGACATAGCCGCGCGTGTCGGGCAGAACGCGATACGTCTGGCCGAGCACGCTGTAGCTCGTGTTGTTGCCGTAGCGCGCGCGCGGCTCGACCTTCGGCACAGGCTCGGCGAGCTTGCTCACGTCGACGGTCGGCGCCGCCGGACCGCTGTCGTGTTCCTCGCGATAGCGTTCGGCCTGCGAGCGCGATGTTTCCGGCGTCGATGATTCGCCGCTGCGCGCCGGAGCCGGCGCTCCGGTGCGTGCCTTGTGACCGGCGCATGCGGACAACAGCAGCGCGAAGACTCCGGCCGTCAGCGCGTTCCTCATTGCGGCAGTGGTTCCACGACGCCGTCCGCGATCTGCTGCGCGAGCTGCCAGACCGCCATCGAGTACAGCGGACTCTTGTTGTAGCGCGTGATCACGTAGAAATTGGTGAACGTGAGCCAGTATTCGGGACCGCGGTCGCCTTCGAGCACGAGCAGCGTCGAGGCAAGATCCGCGTCGACGTGGCTGAGCGGAGCATAGCCCCACGCCTCCATCTGCTGCACCGGATAGGCGGGCTCGCTCGTCTCCGGGTGCAGCTCGTGCGCGTCGCCGGCCGGCTGCGCGCGCACCGTGATCGGTTGCCCGGCTTGCCAGCCGTGCGCGCTGAAATAGTTCGCGACGCTTGCCGTGATGTCCGGCAGCGAGTTCCAGAGATCGATGCGGCCGTCGCCATCCTCGTCCTTCGCCCACTGCGCGATGCTGGTCGGCATGAACTGGCTCCAGCCCATCGCGCCCGCGTACGAGCCGCGGAGCTCGTCGATCGGATACGCCAGATGCCGATCGCCGAGCAGGAACAGCTGCTTGAGCTCGCCGCGGAAGAACGCTGCGCGCGGCGGATAGTGGAACGCGAGCGTCGAGAGCGCGTCGACGACGCGATACTTGCCCGTGATGCGGCCGTAGTTCGTCTCGATGCCGATGATCGCGACGACGATCTCGGGCGGCACGCCGTACTCCTTGCCGATGCGTTCGAGCAGCGCGCGGTTCTCGCGGTAGAACGCGACGCCGTCGTCGACGCGCTTGTCGGTCAGGAAGATCGGCTCGTACTCCTTCCACGGCTTGGCTTCGGCCGGCTTTGCCATCGCATCGAGGATGCTCTGCTGGACCTTCGCGCCGGCGAGCGTCGCGAGCACGACCTTCTCGGGCGGTCCGCCCTCCTTCGCGACCTCGGCCGCGAACGCGCGCTGCTCGGCCGTGAGCGGCGTCGGCGTCGACGCGCCTTTTGCGAAGGAGAGACCGGGGATGCAGCCGGAAAGGCCGAGCAGAAATACCGCTGACTGAACGCGCGATGCGCGGGCCTTTGCGAGCATGGCGCTAATGTAACACCGCGCGCGGCCCGGTCCGCGTCCGGTTCGCTCGGGCACGCGTCAGTCTTCCGGAGGCGCCTCGATGCCGGGAAACAGCACGTCGGTGAAGCCGAAGCGCGCGAAGTCCGTGATGCGCATCGGATACAGGACCCCGATCAGGTGATCGCACTCGTGCTGCACGACGCGCGCGTGGAATCCTTCGGCGATTCGATCGATCGGCGCGCCGGCGGGATCGAATCCGGTGTAACGGATGCGCGCGAACCGGTCGACGACCCCGCGCATGCCCGGCACCGAAAGGCAGCCTTCCCAGCCTTCCTCCTTCTGCTCCGACAGCGGCGTGATTTTCGGATTGAGCAGGATCGTGTGCGGAACCGGCGGCGCGTCGGGATAGCGATCGCTTTTCTCGAATCCGAAGATCGCGAGCTGAAGATCGACGCCGATCTGCGGCGCCGCGAGTCCGACGCCGCCGGCCGCCTCCATCGTTTCGAACATGTCCGCGATCAGCGCGCGAAGCTCCGGCGTGTCGAAGGTCTCGACCGGTTTCGCGACGCGCAGCAATCGCGGATCGCCCATCTTGAGGATCGGTCGGATCATCGCGCCTACGTGATCACGAACTTGCGGTGCGCGTGGATCGACATCAGCACGCCGAATCCCGCCAGCAGCGAGACCGCGGATGTGCCGCCGTAGCTCACCAGCGGCAGCGGCACGCCGACCACGGGCAAGAGACCCGTGATCATGCCGCCGTTGACGATCACGTAGACGAACAGCGCCATGCTGATCGCGCCGGCGAGGATTCGCGAATACGTGTCCTTCGCATTGCCGGCGATCCAGAGACAGCGCGCGACGATGAACGCGTAGAGCCCGAGCAGCAGCAAGACGCCGACCAGGCCCCATTCCTCGGCGAACACGGAGAAGATGAAGTCGGTGGTGTGCTCGGGCAGGAATTCGAGCCGCGACTGCGTGCCGTGATGCCAGCCCTTGCCCCAGAGACCGCCGGAGCCGACCGCGATCTGCGACTGGATGATGTGCCAGCCGTTGCCGAGCGGATCCGCTTCGGGATCGAGCAGCGTCAGCACGCGATTCCTCTGATAGTCGTGCAGGAAATGCCAGCCGACCGGAACCATCGCGGCGGTTGCGCCGATCAGGAGGCCGATGCGCCACCACGCGAGCCCGGACAGGAACACGCCGAACACGCCGCTCGCCGCGATCAGCAGCGCGGTGCCAAGATCCGGCTGCTCCGCGATCAGGGCGACCGGAATCGCAATCAGGAGCCCGACCGCGCCGAGCGTGATCCATCCCGGCGGCAGCGGCCGGCCGTTGAGATACCAGGCGACCATCATCGGCATGGTCAGCTTGAGCAGCTCCGAGGGCTGGAAGCGCACGACACCGAGATCGAGCCAGCGGTGCGCGCCGCGTCCTTCGCCGAGCAGCGCGACGGCGACGAGCAGCAGCACGCTGCCGATGTAGAGCCCCGGCGTCCAGTTGCGCAGCACGATCGGCGGCACGCGCGCGATCAGCAGCATCAGCACGAGCCCGAGCACGAAGCGCAGCGACTGCGCGAGCACCATGCCGCGATCAAGATCGCTCGCGCTGTACAGCGTCACGAGACCGATCGCCATCAGCCCCACGAGCGCGCACAGCAGCGGCACGTCGATGCGCGGCTTGCGCAGCGCCGCAATCGCGCGATAGCGCAGGTTGGCGACGAGATCGTCGAGCATCAGCGCGACCCCGAACCGGCCGCGGCGATGCTCGCGGCCGCGTTGCGCGAACGCTCGGCCTCGTCGATCGGCAGCCAGGCGTCGAGAATCTTGCGTGCGATCGGTGCGGCATCGTGCGCACCGCTGCGGCCTGCCTCGAGCGCGACGACGACGGCGACGCGCGCATCGTCGGCCGGCGCGAACGCCTCGAACAGCACCTGATGGCGCTCGATCGGACCTTCGCTGATGCTGGTCCACTCCTCGGTCGTGCGCGAGTAGCGCTCGGCCGTGCCGGTCTTGCCGGCGATCTGATACGGAAACTTGTCGTTGATGCCGCGCGCCGTGCCGCTGTTGACGACTTCGATCATGCCTTTCTGCACGATCTTCGCGTCGGCCGGATTCTTGAGGACGTTCGGCTTCGACGCGGGCGCATCGACGAGCGCGGGGCGCGTGTCGATGCCTGACTGCACGGCGCGCAACAGATGCAGCGGTTGCGAGACGCCGCCTTCGGCGATGATCGAAACCGCGTGCACGAGCTGCAGCGGCGTGATCACCCAATACCCCTGCCCGATCCCTGCGATCACCGTTTCGCCCGGGTACCACGGCTGGTTGAAGCGGCCGCGCTTCCATTCCTGTGACGGCAGCACGCCGGCGCTCTCGCCGTTGAGGTCGATGCCCGTCGTCTGACCGAAGCCAAGCCGGCTCATGAAGCCCGACAGCCGATCGATGCCCATCTCGTAGGCGAGCGAATAGAAATACGTGTTGACCGACTGCGCGATGGCCTGCACGAGATCGACACGGCCGTGGCCGCCGCGCTTGTCGTCGCGGTAAGCGCGTGATTGCCCCGGGATGTAGTACTCGCCGACGGACAGCACGGTGTCTTCGGGCTTGCGTATCCCGAGCTCGAGACCGCCCAGCGCCATGTACGGCTTGATGGTCGAACCCGGCAGATAGCCGCCACGCAGCACGCGATTGAGCAGCGGTTTGTCGGGATCTCTGAGCAGCGCGGAGTAGTCCTCGCTCGCGATGCCGTTCACGAACGGATTCGGATCGAAGCTCGGCACGCTGACCATCGCCAGCACTTCGCCGTTGCGCGGATCGATCACGATCGCGCCGCCGGCGCGGCCTTCGAACGCCGCTTCGGTTGCCTCCTGCAGATGCGCGTCGATCGTGAGGTAGAGATTCTCGCCGGGTTTCGGCGCGACGCGCGGGTCGAGCACGCGCATCGGTCGGTGATCCGCGTTGACCTCGACCTGCTCGTAGCCGGGCTGTCCGTGCAGGCGATCTTCGTAATAACGCTCGATGCCGGTCTTGCCGATATGCGTCGTGCCGGCATATTCGCCCTTGTCGATATGGGTCAGGTCGTTCTCGTCGATGCGTCCGACGTAGCCGACCACGTGCGCGAATTCCTCGCCCAGCGGGTAAGCCCGCGTCAGGTAAGGCACCACGTCGACGCCGGGAAACGCCCAGCGGTTCACCGCGAAGCGCGCGATTTCCTCCTCGGAGAGCTTGAGCCGCAACGGTATGCCCTGGTACGCGTGCTTGCCGCGTCTCAATGCGTTGAAGCGCTCGATGTCCTCGTCCGTGAGCGGCACGACCTCGCGCAGCCTCGCGAGCAGCTTGCTCATGTTCTTGACCTGCTCGGGCGTCACCTCGAGCCGGAACGCGGCGACGTTGTCGGCGAGCAGCACGCCGTTGCGGTCGTAGATCAGGCCGCGCCCGGGAGCGAGCGGTCGGGTCACGATGCGATTCGTGTCCGAGCGCAGCGCGAGCTCGTCGTGACGCGTGATCTCGAGATAGGCGAAACGCATGCCGAGACCGATCAGGCACAGCGCAATGATCAGGAATCCCGCGAGAGCGCGACCGCGGAACGCGGAGGCCTCCTGGCGCGTGTCCTTGAGTGGTTTCAGGAGGCCGTTCACGACGATGCCGATGCTAGGAATCGCTGACGCGCAGCCGGCTGCGCAGATCGTCGAGCGCAAGGAACACGAACGGCCAGAGCAGCATGCCGACCGCCGGAGACAACCAGAACGCCGGCGAAGGCATCGGGTCGCCGGCGAAGCCGCGCACCATGATCACGACGATGCGATCGTTCAGCAGCAGCGCGAATACCGCGAGCGCCTGCTGCCACATCGGAAAGAAACGCAGCCGCGCCCGAAAGCGCAGCACGATGAAGGTCATGATCACCAGGCGCAGCGCCTGCTCGGCGAGCAGTTCGCCGCCGAGCACATCGCCGGCGAGGCCGACCAGGAACGCAAAGCCGAGCCCGACTCGCTCCGGCGTCTCGATCGCCCAGTAGATCAATACGAGACCGACCCAGTACGGCTTGAACGGCGACAGCAGGTGCGGCAACGGCATGAGCTGCAGCAGGAACGCGAGCGCGATACTGCCGGCGAAGAGCCACGAGCGGACGCGGTTGCGATTCATGCGTTCGCATCCGGAACGCGATTCACGCTTGCCCTCACCCTACCGTCTCCCGCAAGCGGGAGAGGGGAAGAACGGCAAACGGTGGAGCGGACACGCGGCGTTCCGTCCTCTCTCCGGCTTGCGGGAGTTCCGTCCCCTCTCCCGCTTGCGGGAGAGGGTAGGGTGAGGGCAAAACCGAGCCAACGCCCCATCACTGCTGCTCTTCCTTCGTATGCGCCGACGAAGCGACCTTCGGCTCCGATGACGCGCCCGCCCGATCGCGCGGCGGTCCGATCTGCTCGATCGGCGCCGGTGCGCCGTAGGGCTGCGGCTGATCCTTCAACAGGAGCACGTCGTCGCTGCGGTCGAGCGCGGCCGCCGGGCGCGCCTGTGCGGCCGCGAACAGGCTGCTCGCATCCGTGGTGATCGACAGAATCTCGCCGACCGGAAAACCGGCCGGAAATCGCCCGCCGAGTCCCGATGTGACCAGCCGATCGCCGACCTGCACATCGGCGCTGATCGGGATGTTCGGAAGCTCGAGCCGGTCGATCGCACCCGTGCCGTACGCAATCGTCCGGAGGCCCGAGCGTTCGACCATGACCGGAATCGCATGCGTCGGATCGGTGATCAGCATCACCACCGACGTGTTCGCGAGCACTTCGACGACCTGACCCATGATCCCGTGCGCGTCGATCACCGGCTGACCCACGGTGACGCCCTGGTTCGCGCCTGCATTGAGCACGACGCGCGGGCGGAACGGATCGAGATCGACGTTGACCAGGCGCGCGAGCTGCACGGAGAGGCCGAGGCTGTTCTGCGCGTCCAGCAAGTCCTTGAGGCGCGCGTTCTGCGCGACCAGCGCATCGAGCCGGTTCAGACGCGCCTGCGCCAGCAGCAGCGCGTCGCGAAGCTCGCGGTTTTCCTTGGCGAGGCTGCTCTGTGAGACGACCGCGGTACGCGTGGCGCGCGCGACGTCGGCCGGGAACGCTGCAATCCGGTACGCCGGCTCGACCAGCGCGCCGGCGAGCCGGCGCAGCTCCTCGAGGTAGCCCGCCCGGTGGTCGACCACCATCAGGATCGCAGCAAGGGCAAGGTAGCCGATCAGCCGCAGCGTGCTCGCCGTGCCTTCGGAGAAGAGCGTTGTGGTGTCGTTGCGGGCGATGGCCACTTGAACCGGGAATCGGGATCAGGGAATCGGGAATGGGACGAAGCGTACTGCCGCTCCGGCCTCTCCGCTATTAACGATTCCCCATTCCCAATGGCCCATTCCCGGCCTTATTCAGGCGCGAAAAAGTCGCTGCCATGCTGATCAATCAGCTCGAGCGCGCGCCCGCCGCCACGCGCGACGCAGGTCAGCGGATCGTCCGCGACGTGCACGTGCAGGCCCGTCTCCTCGGAAATCAGCCGATCCAGATCGCGCAGCAGCGCGCCGCCTCCGGTCAGCACGATGCCGCGCTCCGCGACGTCCGAGCAGAGCTCGGGCGGGGTCTGCTCGAGCGCGGTCTTGACGGCACTGACGATGCCGGACAGCGGCTCGTGCAGCGCTTCGAGGATCTCGTTCGAGTTGACCGAGAACATGCGTGGCACGCCTTCGGCGAGATTGCGGCCGGACACTTCGATCTCGCGGACCTCGGTCTGCGGATACGCGCAGCCGATGTCCATCTTGATCCGCTCGGCGGTCGATTCGCCGATCAGCGTGCCGTGGTTGCGGCGCACGTAGTTGATGATCGCCTCGTCGAAGCGGTCGCCGCCGATGCGCGCCGACTGCGAGTAGACGATGCCGTTGAGCGAGATCACGGCAACCTCGGACGTGCCGCCGCCGACATCGAGCACCATCGAGCCGCGCGCCTCGTGCACCGGAATGCCGGCGCCGATCGCGGCGGCCATCGGCTCCTCGATCAGGTACACGTCGCGCGCGCCGGCCGACTCGGCCGATTCCTTGATCGCGCGGCGCTCGACCTGGGTCGAGCCGCACGGCACGCAGACCAGCACGCGCGGGCTCGGCCGGAACAGACGCGAGCGGTGCACCTTCTTGATGAACTGCTTCAGCATCTCCTCGGTCATCGTGAAGTCGGCGATCACGCCGTCCTTCATCGGCCGGATGGTCACGATGTTGCCCGGCGTGCGGCCGAGCATGCGCTTGGCGTCGCCGCCGACCGCCGCGACCGAGCGCGGGCCGCCGGGTCCGCGATCCTGCCGGATCGCGACGACCGAGGGTTCGTTGAGCACGATGCCCTGCCCGCGCACGTAGATCAGCGTGTTGGCAGTGCCGAGGTCGATCGAGAGATCGTTGGAGAAGAGTCCGCGTAAACCTTTGAACATGAGCGCGGCGCGAGCCTTTTATGGGTAGTTCGTGAAAAAGCGGGCCAGTCTAGTCAGTGGAACTTCGCCGGGCAAGGAGAAGTGGGTTAAAAATGCCTGCGGCGGCACGGTTTTTCGTGTTGGCGTTGGCGGGGAAGAGACGGTAGCCGGGAGCCGGCAACCGGTAGCCGGAGAGCAACCGTGCAAGCTTTCCGGCTAACGGCTAACGGCTACCGGTTACCGGCTACCGTCTTTCCGGCACGGCTGCGACAATCGCGCGCCCCATCTCACCCGGCACCCTCCTCTCCACGGACCGACGCATGTCTGCCCTCATCTGCGGTTCTCTGGCCTACGACACCATCATGGTGTTCCAGGACCAGTTCAAGAACCACATCCTGCCCGACAAGGTGCACGTGCTGAACGTTTCGTTCCTCGTGCCGCGCATGCGCCGCGAGTTCGGCGGCTGCGCCGGCAACATCGCGTACAACCTCAAACTGCTCGGCGCCGATCCGCTGCCGATGGCGACCGTCGGCCAGGACTTCGCGCCGTACCGCGATCACTTCACGCGCTGCGGCATCCGGCTCGACTACGTCAAGGAGCTCGAGGATCTGTACACCGCGCAGGCTTTCATCACCACGGATCTCGACGACAACCAGATCACTGCGTTCCACCCCGGCGCGATGATGCGCTCGTTCGAGAACCACGTGCGCGATGTCGGCGAGGCGAGCTTCGGCATCGTCGCGCCGGACGGACGCGAAGCGATGCTGCAGCACGTCGAGGAATTTTCGGCGCGCAAGATTCCCTTCATCTTCGATCCGGGACAGGCGATGCCGCTCTTCTCGGGCGAGGAGTTCCGCGCGTTCATCGACAAGGCCGACTACGTCACGGTCAACGACTACGAGTCGCTGCTGCTGCAGCGGAACACCGGCTGGTCGACCGAAGAGATCACGAACCGCGTCAAGGCGTACATCGTCACGCGCGGACCGAAGGGCTCGCTGATCCACACGACGAAGGAAACGTTCGACATCCCGCCCGCGCACGAGCGCCGCGTATCCGATCCCACCGGCTGCGGCGACGCGTACCGCGCCGGGCTCATCTTCGCGATCATGCGCGGCATGGACTGGCCGACCGTCGGCCGCGTCGCGTCGCTGATGGGCGCGCTCAAGGTCGAGCATCCGGGCACGCAGAACCAGCGCTTCACGTACGATGAGTTCGCGGACCAGTTCCGGCAACAGTTCGGTTATGCGCTGGATTGAGCGATGAGGGCCCGGCAATGATGCGTTTCGCGTTTTGCTTCTGTCTGACCTTGTTCGCCGCGGTGGCCTGCGCGAAATCGGGTCCCTATGTCGAGCTCAAGGGCCACTCCTTCACGATCGAGATTGCGGCGGACGACGCCTCGCGCGCGCATGGCCTCATGGAGCGCACGCAGATGGATGCCGACCACGGCATGCTGTTCGTGTTCGACGACGATGCGATGCGCGCGTTCTGGATGAAGAACACGAAAATTCCGCTCGACATGCTGTTCTTCGACGGCGAGCGCCGGCTCGTCAGCGTGCAGCACGACGTGCCGCCCTGTCTCGCCGATCCCTGCCCGGCCTATTCGAGCGGCGCGCCGGCGCGCTACGTCCTCGAGCTCAACGGCGGCGAGGCGGCGCGGCTGGGTCTGACTCCGGGGGACGTGATCGAGATTCATCGTTGATCGCGACCGGCGCGCGCCAGACGCCGTCGCGCAGCACCCGCACGCCGCGCAGCTCGTGCGCGCAGGCGATGCCGCATCGGTAAGGCACCAGCGCGCCGGCATCGGCATCGACGCTCGCGTCTTCGACCGGGACGAACACACGCATGGAACGACTCCGCGGTTTGACCGGCTTATAGTCAATCAGCGAACGATGCGGGCGCTGCGTCGTGCGCGTGGCGGAATCGGGACGCGTTGTGGCGCGCTACGGGCGCGGCGCATTCCCTCGCCGACTACGGCCCACCCTTCGTCATCCCGGCGAAGGCCGGGATCCAGCCCTTTCTTCATTCTTCGATGCTGTGTCGTGGCAGCACGAAAAAAACTGGATCCCGGCCTTCGCCGGGATGACGAAATGGCGTAGCGCGCTGCCGGAGGGGCGCGCGTTGCGACGGAATCACGAACGCCGAATCAGATCTCGACCATCTCGAAATCGGACTTCGTCACGCCGCAATCCGGGCACGTCCAGGTTTCCG
>DAISJF010000026.1:0-11137 GCA_036821625.1 Rhodanobacteraceae bacterium | reverse complement strand
GTCGTCGCCGGCGGCATCGCGTTCGAGACGCTGGACGTCGACGGCGGCGGCAATTCGAAATCGCATCAGTTGAAGCTCGTCGCGACCGGCACGCCGCTCACCACGACCGTCGCGCTGAACGGCAGCAGCGGCGACAAAGGCGCCTGGAGCGGCGCGCTGACGACGCTCGACGTCACGGTCAAGGACGTGCCGAAGCTCGCGCTCGGTCAGCCCGCGCAACTCGCCTGGGACGGCAAGCAGTTCAACGCGGGCGACATATGCCTCGCCGGCGGCGGGCCGAAGCTCTGCGTCGCCGGCAACGGCGGCGGCAGCGGCGCATTCGCGGTGCGCTACCGCATCGAGCAGCTGCCGCTCGCGCTCGTCGTGCGGCTCGCTTCGCCCGACGCGCCGGTGCGCGTCGACGGCGTGCTCAACGGGCACGGCGACATCCGCCGCGATGCCGACGGCGCTTTCAACGGTCAGGCCAACATCGGTTCGGACAAAGGCAACATCGCCTATCCCGACAACGCCACGCAGCCGTTGATCGCATACACGGGGCTCGCACTCGACGCCAACCTCGCCCCGCAGTCGGTCCACGCGACGCTGCATTCGGCTCTCGATCACGACGGCAAGATCGACGGCGAAGTTTCGCTGGCGGGTCCGCTGCGCGCCACGCCGGCGCTCTCGGGACGGCTAGACGCGACGCTCAACAGCCTCGCGTTCGTCGAGCTGCTTACGGCGCAGGTCGCCAACACCAAAGGCCGCGTCGAAGCGCACTACACGTTCTCGGGCACGACCGCGAAACCCGAGCTGGCCGGCTCGCTCGCGCTCAAGGAATTCGCGACCGAAGTCCCGAACGCGGGTCTCAAGCTGCACGACGGCGAGATCACCGTGCGCGGCGAGAATGGCGAGCGCTTCACGCTCGACGGCGCGGTGAAATCCGGCGACGGCACGTTGACGCTGTCGGGTTCGGGCGGCGTCGGTCCGACCGCACCGGCGAAGGCGACCATCAAGGGCGACAAGTTCCTCGCTGCCGACATACCCGCGGCGCGCGTGGTGATCTCGCCCGACATCAGCATCGAGCGCAGCAGCGAGAACATCCAGGTCGGCGGCACCGTCACGATTCCGAACGCGAACGTGGATCTCGGCAAGCTCCCCGGCGGCGGCGTCAGCCAGGTATCGCCCGACGTCGTCGTCACCGATGCGGAGCAGCCGGCGCCCGGACGCGCGTTGCCGATCGTCGTCGCGGTCACGGTCAAGCTCGGCGACGACGTCAAGCTCGCCGGCTTCGGGCTCGACGGCACGATCGGCGGCGATCTCGCGATCAGCCAGCGCGCGGGGCGCCTCGCAACCGGCACCGGCACGCTCAACGTCGGCGGCACGTACAAGGCCTATGGGCAGGACCTCAAGATCGAGAGCGGCCGCCTGCTCTTTGCCGGGACGTCGCTCGACAACCCGGGCCTCGACATCCGCGCCGTGCGCACGATCGTCGGTTCCTCCGGCGGCGAGCAGTTCGGCGACGTGATCAAGGCCGGCCTGCAGGTGCGCGGCACCGCGCTCGTACCGGTGCTGACCGTGTTCTCGCAGCCGTCGATGGAACAATCCGAGGCGCTTTCCTACCTCATCACCGGTAAACCGCTGTCCGGCCTCAAGAGCGGCGAAGGCGACATGCTCGGCAGCGCCGCGCGCGCGCTCGGCAGCGCTACCGGCGATCTGCTCGCGAAAGGCATCGGCGCGCGCACCGGGCTCGAAGCCGGCGTCGCCGACAGCTCTGCGCTGGGCGGCTCGGCATTTACGGTCGGAAAATATCTCTCGCCCAAGCTCTATCTCAGCTATGGAGTCGGGCTGTTCGCGCCGGGCGAGGTGGTCACGCTGAAATACCTGTTCAACAAGCGCTGGAACTTCCAGGCCGAGAACGCGACGACCGGCAATCGGGCGGGAATCAACTATCGGTGGGAGAAGTAGGGTTGTTGCGTTGATCGGCTCCGAAGTCGAATAAACTCTCCCATCGGGCCACCTTCCCAGGGAGGAGCCATCCGATGACCGCATACAGGAACTGCCAGAGTTGCGGCATGCCGCTGAAGCGCGATGCGAACGGCGGCGGCACCGAAGCGGACGGATCGCGCAGCACGAAATACTGCAGCCACTGCTATCAGGACGGCCATTTCGTGCTGCCCGACATCACCGCCGAGCAGATGCAGGCGCGCGTGCGCCAGAAGATGACGGACATGGGTTTTCCGCGCTTTCTCGGCGGAATATTCACGCGCGGCATTCCGAAGCTGGAGCGATGGCAGGTCTAGCCGCAGCTCCGGCACACGAACCGCGCACGCATCCGCTCCGACCGCACGGGCTCATCCCATGCACGCGGGACGCGACTCGGCGTCGGCAGCGCGGGTCGGCGTCTGCCTGACCGTGATCGGTCTGATCCGCGTCGTCGTCGCGACGATCAGCGGAGCCCTTGTAACAGTGGCCCGTCAGCGGCGTCCGGCTGCGGCCGAAACCAGCAACTCCCGGATCGGTGCGATGCGACCGGCCGCCTCGAGCGCGAGCCCGCGCGCCGCTGCAACGAAGGGATTCTGCGAGCCGAACACGCGCCCGATCGCATCGAGAGCGCGCGCGGCGAGCGCGTTCTCGCTGCGGCGCTCGCGCTCGTATCGGCGCAGCACGTGCCGAGCACCGATGTCGCCGCCGCCGTCGCGCGCGGCGCCGATCACGCGACGCAGGCACGTCGCGTCGCGCAGACCGAGGTTCATGCCCTGCCCGGCCAGCGGATGCACGACATGCGCGGCGTCGCCGGCGAGCACGCAGCGGCCGGACACGTAACTCCTTGCGAGGCGCAAGCGCAACGGAAACGCCGCGCGCGGAGTCGCGGACGTGATCGCACCCAGCCGGAAATCGAACGCGCAGCCGAGCGCGTCGCGGAAGGCCGCGTCGTCGAGCGCGAGCACGCGCGCAGCGTCCGCCTCGGGCAGCGACCAGACGATCGAGCTGCGCCCGTCGCCGAGCGGAAGAAACGCGAGCGGACCCCCGGGCACGAAACGCTGCCAGGCCGTGTCTTCGTGTGGACGTTCGGTCGAGACATGGGCGACGACGCCACGCTGTGCATAGTCGCGATTGTCGGATTCGATGCCGAGCTTCTCGCGCAGCGGCGATTCGGCACCTTCGGCGGCGACCAGCAAGCGGCCTCGCAGGCGTGTCCCGTCGGCGAGCGTTGCGCAGACCGCGTCGTCCTCGTTTTCGACGCCGGCGACTTCGGCGGGACACAGCAAGCGGATTCCGGCCTGCGTGCCGATTGCGCTCCACAGCGCATGCTGGATCAGCTTGTTCTCGACGATCCAGCCGAGCGCCGCGTCGCCGTCCTCAGCCGCATCGAACGCGAGCTCGCCCGGCGCGCTCGCGTCCCAGACGCGCATGCGCCGATACGGCCCGATACGCGCGCCTGCGATCGCCGGCCATACGCCGAGCCGTTCGAACAGATCGCGCGCGTCGGGCGCGAGCGCGACCACGCGCGGGTCGACCTCGTCCTCGGCGCGCCACGGTTTCGGCGCACGCGTTTCGACGAGCGCGACATCGAATCCGTCGCGCGCCAGCGCCAGCGCGAGCGCCGCGCCGACCGCGCCGGCGCCGACGACGATGACATCGAGCGCGCCGCGCCGGCTCATCGCATCAACGCCAGCAGCGGCGTGTCGCCGCGAAACCCCATGCCGCGCAACGCGAAGCGTCGCTTCAGCGGCACGATGCGGTCGAGCGCATGGAAGCCGAGCGAGCGCACCAGCCGCAGCGGCGCGAAGTCGTTGCCCATCAGGCGCACGAGATCGTCGCTGAAGCGCGTGGTCGCGGAACGGTCGGCGGAACGGCGCTCCGCATATCGCGCGAGCAGGGTCGCATCGCCGACGTCTTCGCGGCGCATCACCGACTCGCGCACGAGCTCGGCCAGCGTCAATGCATCGCGCAGACCCAGATTGAAACCCTGCGCGCCGATCGGATGCACGGTCTGCGCCGCATTGCCGACCAGCACGGCGCGCGATGCGGTCGTGCGCGACGCAAGCACGCGCGCCAGCGGATAGGGCTTGCGCCGACCGGGCCGCGAGAAGCGCCCCGCGCGAAAACCGAAGCGCTCGTGCACGAAAGCGATGAAATCGTCGTCGTCCAGCGCGCCGATGCGTGTCGCGTCGGCGCTCGGCACGCTGAGCACGAGACCCGCGCGATCCGCGCCGAGCGGCAGCAACGCGACCGGACCCGAGTCCGTGAAACGCTCGTATGCGGTCGCGCCGAGCGGTTTGTCCGTCGTCAGCGTGGTCACGAATGCGGACTGGGCGTAGTCGTGCCGTTCGATTTCGATGCCGAGCGCGCGCCGCACGAACGAGTCGGTGCCGTCGGCGCCGACCAGGAGACGCGTGCGCACGCGGCGCTCGCCGGCCGGCGTGCGCAGAGTGACGTCGATCGCGCCGTCGCTTTCATCGAACGCGACGACTTCGGCGGGTGCGAGCCGCGTGATGTCGGATCGATCCAGACGCCTCTGCAGCGCGTTGCCGAGCTCGCGCGCCGGGATCGTCGCGCCGAACGCCGGGAGTGCGAGCGCCGCGGCATCGAGACGCACGCTGCCGAAATCGCCGCGCCGGCTGACGTGGATGTGCGCGATCGGATTGAGCGGTGCGGCGGCGTCCAGCACGTCGAGCGCACGCAGCGCATTCACGCTCGCGCCGGCGAGCGCGAGATTGCGCTCGTCATAGCTCGGTTGCAGGTCCGCACGCGCGGAAATGGCTTCTGCGAGCGCGACGGAAACGCGCGCGCCGTCCAGCGCGATCGCGAGGCTCGCGCCGACCAGGCCGCCGCCGGCGATCAGGACATCGAATTCATCGGCCATGCCGCGATCATAACGGCTCGCGCAAACCGGCGCCGCAGCTCGCCGGTTACGGCACCTCGAACACGTAGATGCGTCCCGACTGGTTTTCCGGAAACGCGTTGTCGGCGCTGCCGATGTAGAGCTTGCCGTGGAGCACGGTCGGCGACGAGTTCACGATCGGCTCGTTGATGAAACCGCTCCAGATGTTGTCGCAGACCGCCGAGTCGCACGGGTCTGCCCACGCCAGCACCTGGCCGGTATTCCTTCCGGCATAGACGACGCCGTTCGCGACCGTCGGCGAGGATTCGATCGCGGCCTGCGCGCCGACGCCGAACAGAAGCCAGAGCCGATCGCACACCGCGGCGCCGCAGCCATCCGCCGCGTACACGGCGACGCCGTCTTCCATGCCGATGTAGACGCGACCGTACGCGATCGCGGGCGAGCCGCCGAAGAATTCGTTGTCCTCGACGCCCTGCCACAACGGTGCGCACGTCGACGCGCCGCAACCGGCTGCCGGGAAAGCGGAGATCGCGTGCGCGGCGCCGATATAGACGACGCCATTCGAAATCGCCGGCGTCGATGAGAATGCGGCGCTGCCGAGATCTCCGGTCCACAACGGCGCGCACACGCGTCGACCACAGCCGCCGGCTGCGAACGCGTAGAGCTTGCCGTCGTCAGATCCGATATAGACGACACCCGCGCCGACGGTCGGCGAGGATTCGATCGTGCCGCCGGTCGGGCCGACCCACACGGGCTGGCACGTCGCGGCGCCGCAACCGGCGGCCGCGAATGCGTACAGCCGACCGTCGAATGCGCCGACGTAGACGAAACCGTTGCCGACCGCAGGTGACGAGTCGAGGATCGATTCCTTGCCGGCGATCCCCTGCCAGAGCGGTGCGCAGACCGGCGCTCCGCAACCGTCGGCTGCGAATGCATTGAGTTTCCCGGCCGCGGAATCGAAAGAAGTCTGCGAGCCGACATAGACGATGCCGTTCGCGACGGTAGGAGAATCGACGATCTGCGCCAGATAGACCGACTGCCAGAGCGGCGTCGTGCACAGATCGGCGCCGCAGCCGTCTGCCGGATACGCCCACAGCGTGCCGTCCGTCGAACCGATGTAGACGACGCCGTTGACGACGGCGGGCGACGATGAAAACACGATGTCGCCAAGCTCCGCCTGCCAGGCAAGCTCGAGCGACGGCACGTTCGCGGTGTTGAGCACGTCCTCGACCGGGTTGAATCCCGAGTGGCGCGCATCGAATCGGAACTGGCGCCATTGCGGATGCGAAGGGCCGGGCAAGGTCGCCGCGCGCGCGATCGCTGCGATCACGACGAGGCCGAGAACGGCGAACCCGAGGCGATGGAACATGCGCACGGAACAATCCTCCGCGGCAGACCTGGCGCACATTTTAGGCCGCCGCGTGCGAAGGGGACGCGATTGGGTGAAAACGCCGGCCGCGGTGGGGGAAACGACCGGCCGTCGGCGCGTCGCCGTGCTTCCCATGGACGATGGTAGGCTGGACACCTCGATCCGATCGTCGTTCCCATGGACCTCATTCTCGTGCGCCACGGCGCCGTCGACGCGCCGGTCGGGCTTTGTCTTGGTCACTTCGACGTCGCGCTTTCCGCCGAGGGCTTCACGGCGACGCAACGCCTCGCCGCGAGCTGGGACGGGTCCGCGCCGCGCTTCCTGTTCTCCAGCGATCTGAAGCGTGCGCAGCAGTCCGCACAGGTGTTCGCGGCGCGCTTCGCGATCGAGCCGCTGGCCGACGCGCGACTGCGCGAGGTCGATCTCGGCGCCTGGGACGGCAAGCGGTGGGACGAGATCGCGACGTCCGACGAGGCACGCTACCGGCACTGGTCGGAGAACTGGGTGATCCAGGAAGCGCCCGGCGGCGAGAGCTTCGCGGATGTGATCCGGCGCACCGGCGCGTGGCTTTCGGCGCTGCTCGGCTCGACGCAGCCGGACGACTGCGTGCTCGCCGTCGCGCACGCCGGGTCTATCCGCGCGCTGCTCTGTCACGCGCTGGGGCTTCCGCCCGCGCGCGCGCTCGCGCTGACCGTCGACCATGCGCACGCGAGCCGCATCGGCTATCGCGGCGGCCAGTTCGAAGTGCGCTACATGAATGCGCCGCGTTTCCACGCGGAGGCATGAACCCGCCGCGCGCGAGGCCCGCCGCGGGCGGTTCGGATAGAATGTCAGGATCGCTCGTCCAAGGATTTTTTCCATGACCCTGTCCAACCCGCAGCGCGCCGGCGTCTTCGTGATCCTCGCCCTGGTCATGACGGCGACGCGGGTCAATCACTTCGCGGCGCTGCCGGATGCATCGTGGGCCGTGTTCTTCGCCGGCGGGTTCTATCTGTCCGGCGATTCCTCGCGCGGATTGCGCTCTCTTTTCGCCGGCGCAACGCGCTGGGCGTTTCCGCTGCTGATCGCGCTGGCGGTGCTGATCGATTTCGTCGTGATCACGAGTCAGGGCATCGACTTCTGGAGTCACTACTGCGTTTCCGCTGCGTACTGGTTCCTGCTGCCGGCGTATTTTTCGCTGTGGCTCGGCGCAAGCGTGCTGCGCGCGACGTACCGCGGGCTCGGCGCTCGCGAGCTCGGCCTGCTCGCGGTTCTGCTGCTCGCGTCGGTCAGCGTCTGCTACGTGATTTCGAACGGCAGCTACTACTGGCTCAGCGACACCTGGATGGCCGGCGACAAGACGCGCAGCTTCGGCGGCTGGCTCGAGAATCTCGCCGACTGGTACGTACCTTATCTGCGCACCAGCGCGATGTACGTTGCGATCGCGGCGGCACTGCATGTCGGCGTCGTGCTGGCAGCCGGCAGCGTGCGTGGCGTCACGGCGCGCGGCGCGCGCTCGGTGCGTGGCTGAGCCGGTAACACCCTCCTCACTCAACCCTTCCGTTGAAGGGAATGGCTGAAGGTCGCGAAGCGTGGGCAATCGGCTCTCGAAGATCTACACGCGCACCGGCGACGACGGCACGACGGGCCTCGGCGACGGCACGCGCGTCGCGAAGGATTCGGCACGCGTCAACGCGTACGGCACGGTCGACGAGCTCAACAGCGCGATCGGCCTCGTGCTCGCCGGCGAGATTCCCGAACGCCTCCGCGAAGTGCTGACGCAGGCTCAGCACGATCTGTTCGATCTCGGCGGCGAGCTGTGCATACCCGGCATGGCGATGATCGAGGATGCCGACATCGCGCGGCTCGAGGAAATGCTCGACGCATTCAACGAGACGCTGCCTCCGCTCAAGGACTTCATCCTGCCGGGCGGCGGCGTGGCGGCAGCGCATTGCCATCTCGCGCGCACGATCTGCCGGCGCGCCGAGCGCGAAGTCGTCACGCTCTCGCACCACGATGCCGTGCGCGGCGAAGCGATCCGCTATCTCAATCGACTCTCCGATCTGCTGTTCGTCCTCGCCCGCGTGCTGGCGCGCTCGAGCGGGCACGGTGAAGTGCTGTGGCAACACGAGCGGCGCAAGCGCGGCGAGCCGAAATGACCGCCGCCCAGGCGCTCCGGTTCGTGGAGCGGCACGGCATCGTGCTCGAATCCGCACGGCACGCCTCGGTGCCTTCGCTCGCCGAAGCGGTCGCGGACGAGCCGATCAAGGGCAGCTGGTGGTCCCATCCGAAAGGCCGCGCGATCTTTGCCGCGACGCGCGCGGTGCGCGAATCGCCGCAGGTTCTGGTGTGTCGCGTGATCGACGGCAAGATCAGCTTCGCGCACGAACGCGTGTGGCCCGCGCTCGTGCGCCTCGGCGACCGGATCGCGCGCGCGCGTCTTGCGCGCGTGCGGGAAGTGCACACCGAACGCGGCGCGCATCGCGTGGAGACCGTTCCTTTTCCGCGCTGGGTACCCGCGCAGACCGCGGCGGCGGCAAGGAAGTTGAGCGAGGCCGAAGCGCACGCGGTGCTCGCGGGTTCGCTGCCCGAACTCGGTGACGGCGGATGAACGCGGCGATCTACACCCATCCCGCGTGCCTCGCCCACGATCCGGGCCCGGGGCATCCGGAATCGTCCGCGCGTCTCGCGGCCGTGCTCGAAGCGCTCGACGATCCGGCTTTCGCGGCGCTCGCGCGCGTCGAAGCGCCGCCGGCGACGCGCGAGCAGCTCGCGCGCGTGCACGCGCCGGATCTGATCGACGGCGTGCTCGACGAACCGATCGCCAGCGGATGGCGCCGCATCGATTCCGACACCGTCATGTCGGCGGTTTCCGCCGAAGCGGCGCTGCGCGCGGCCGGCGCGGTCTGCGCAGCGGTCGATGCCGCGATCGACGGCGCTCGGAAGCGCGCGTTCTGCGCCGTGCGTCCGCCCGGTCATCACGCGACGCGCGACACGGCGATGGGCTTTTGCCTCTTCAACAGCGTCGCGGTCGGCGCCGCGCACGCGATCGTCGCGCACGGTTTGTTGCGCGTCGCGATCGTCGATTTCGACGTGCACCACGGCAACGGCCCGCAGGATATCTTCTGGTCCGACCCGCGCGTGCTGTATGCGTCATCGCATCAGTGGCCGCTGTATCCGGGAACCGGTGCGCGCAGCGAGACCGGCGCCGGGAACATCGTCAACGCTCCGCTGCGGCCCGGTTCCGGCTCCGCCGAATTCCGTGAAGCCTGCGAGACGACCGTGCTGCCGGCGGTCGAGCGCTTCGCGCCCGAGCTCGTGCTCATCTCGGCCGGCTTCGACGCGCACCGGCTCGATCCGCTCGCGAACCTCAATCTCGTCGACGCCGACTACGCCTGGATCACGCAGCGCCTCGTCGCGATCGCCGGCCGCCATGCGCAGGAACGCGTCGTTTCGAGCCTCGAGGGCGGTTACAGCCTGACCGCGCTTCGCGAGTCGGTCGCCGCGCACGTCTCCGCACTGACCGCCTGACGCTGGCCGGCCCGCACTCACTCGCCCGGTATCCCGGCGATCCCGCCGGTGTTTCGGCTGCGTCCTCGGAATGAGGATCCTCGCCGCCCTTTTGCGTAGCAATCCGGGAAGGTCGCGATCGCAGGCACTGCGGGTCGCGACGCCCAGCTACCGCCAACGAGGGTCGATGCCATGCTTTCCTGTTCCGATTCCACCGCTCCGGCAACTGCATTCCGCCCGCGACTTTACCGTCTGGCCGCCGCGCTCCTGGCTTCCATGGTCGCAGCGCCCGCGTTCGCGCTCCATCCGGGCCAGGATGGCGTGCGCATCACGATTCCGATCACCGGCACCGACGACATCGCCTACGCCGCCGCGCTCGACCCCAGCGGCAACGTCGTGATGGCCGGAGCGACATCCAACGGCAACGCGGCGCTGGCCAGCGTCACGCGCGACGGCTTCCTCAATTCTTCGTTCGGCGGCGGCGGAAACGGCTTCGTCACGTACAACTTCTCGAGCAGCACCGACAATTTCTTCGCGCTCGTTCCGGTGGGCGACGGACGCTTCGTCGCCTGCGGCACCACGTTCGGCGCCAGCACAGCCATCGACTTCCTGGTCGCGCGCTTCGAGAGCGACGGCTCGCTCGACCCGAGCTTCGCGGGCGGATACGTCGACACGCCGTTTTCCCTGACCGGCAGCGGCGGTGAGCTGTTCGATCAGTGCAACGCCGTCGCCGTCCAGTCCGACGGCAAGATCGTCGCGGCCGGCTTTACGGACGAGAACGGTCCCGATCAGGTCGCGCTCACGCGCTATACGACGGACGGCCAGCTCGACATGACGTTCGGCAACCAGGGCAAGGTCGTGATCAACGCGGGCCAGAACGCGAACGGCAGTTCCCAGGCGCACGCGCTGCTGGTCCAGCCCGATGGCAGGCTCCTGGTCGCGGGCTTCGCATCCGGTCAGTTCAACAGCGAGTTCCTGCTCATGCGCCTCGACAGCGACGGCACGCCGGATGCGACGTTCGGCTCGGGCGGCATCGTGCGCACGCCGGTCGGCACCGGCGAGGACATCGCGAACGCGATGGTGCTGCAGCCGGACGGACGCATCGTCACGGCCGGTTCGAGCGTCGCCACCGACGGCCGGCGCGACTTCGCGCTGGCGCGCTACACGACGGCCGGCGCGCTCGACGCGACCTTCGGCACCGGCGGCCTCGTCACCACGCCGGTCGGACCCGGCGACGACATCGCGTATTCGCTGATCCGGATGCCGTGGGGTCGCCTGATCGCGGCCGGCTCCGCGCGCATCAGCACGTCGGCAGGCGGCACCGATCTCGCGCTGATCTCGTACAACGGGGACGGCAGCGTCGACCGCTTCTTCGGCGACCAGGGCATCGTCATGCTCGACGTCTCGGACAACCAGGACACGGTCTACGGGCTCGTCAACGACATCGACGGCGA
>DAISJF010000025.1:0-11220 GCA_036821625.1 Rhodanobacteraceae bacterium | reverse complement strand
TCGCCGGGCTTCACGTCGCTGACCGAAGCGGTCGCGCGCTACGCGTTCAAGCTCATGGCGTACAAGGACGAATACGAAGTCGCGCGGCTCTACACGTCGGGCGACTTCGAGAGACGCATCCGCGAGACGTTCGACGGCGACTACAAGCTGCACTTCAACCTCGCGCCGCCGCTCTTCGCAAGGAAAGACGCCGACGGACACCTGCGCAAGGCCGAGTACGGTGCGTGGGTGTTCGGCGCGTTCAAGCTGCTCGCGAAGCTGCGCGGCCTGCGCGCGACCGCGTTCGACGTGTTCGGCTACACGGCCGAGCGGAAAGGCGAGCGCCGTCTGATCGACGACTACTTCAGGACGATTGACGAGCTGCTCGTGACGCTCGATCACGAGAACCACGCGCTCGCGGTCGAGATCGCGTCGATCCCCGAGCACATCCGCGGCTACGGCCACGTCAAGGAGCGGCATCTCGCGGCCGCGCTGACGCGGCAGAACGATCTCATGCAGGCGTGGCGGCGGCCGAGCGAACGGGGGCAGGCGGCGTAACGCATTCTCTCGCCTCTCCCGCTTGCGGGAGAGGCCGACCGCGAAGCGGGCGGGTGAGGGGAATTTGCGCGGCGTCTCCGATTCCGTCCTGTTGAAAGCGTGCGGCGCGCTTGCCCTCACGCTGTCCTCTCCCGCAAGCGGGAGAGGGGAACCGCAGGCGGCCCTCAAACTTCGCGGTTTGGCGCCGCTTCGGCTTCGACCAAGTCGACATATTCGAACCGGCCTTCGCGTCGCACGCGCTCGCCGCGCGTGAGCGCGATCGGCGCCGGCCACATCGGCCCCGCGTAGACACAGGTGTGGAACTCGCCGTTCTCGCCGCATGGATCGACACCGGCCGGCAGATCGCCGAGCAGCGCGTCATCGAACTCGCGTCCGCAGAACGCGGCGTCGAGCTGCTCGGTGTCGACGCAGCTCAGAATCGCGCGATAGCCGCGGTCGACGAAGTGCCGGGCCAGCCGCGCCGTGTCTTCGCCCCACAGAGGAAACAGTCCGCGCCAGCTCAGCCGCGCCAGCATCGCCTCGCGGTACGCACGCACGTCTGCGAGAAAGAGATCGCCGAACGCGATCGTGTCGACGTCGGTGCCGGACAACGTGCGTGCGCGTGCGAGCGCGTCGGCGAACGATGCTTCGTACGCGGCGTTGCTCGCCTGCGGCGGGATTTCCGCTTCGACGAGCGGAACGCCGAGCGGCTCGACCTGCCGATGCAGGATCGAGCGCCGCACTCCGTGGATCGCGATGCGCTCGTAACCGGTCGTGACCGTCGTTATCAGGCCCGCGACGCGCCAGCGCTTGTCTTCGAAGAGCCGCTCGAGCGCCAGGGTCGAATCCTTGCCGCCGCTCCACGCGAGCAGCACCGGCTTTTCCATGGAGCTCATTCCTGGCGTTGCCAGACCAGCGTGCGGTTGTTCGCCGGCATCGCGACGTCGTCGATCAGCGCGAAGCCGGCATCGCGAGCGAGCGCGTTGACCGCCTCCATGTCGCGGATCCCCATGTGCGACGCGCGCGCTTTCAGCGATTCGTCGAAGGCGGCGTTGCTCGCGCTCGTGAAAGCGCCGCCGTAATTGAACGGGCCATAGATCGCGAGCTTCGCCTCCGTCGTCGTGATCCGACCGAGCGCCGCGAAGAACCGTTCGACTTCGGGCCAGCTCATGATGTGCAGCGTGTTCGCGCTGAATATCGCGTCGTAGGGCGTCGATGGCCAGGCGTCGCTCGTCACGTCGAGCTCGATCGGCGGCGGGGTGTTGGCGAGCTTCGCATCGGCGAGCCAGGCGCGAATGCCCGGAAGGTTTTCGGCGCGGTCCGACGTCTGCCAGACGAGATACGGCATCGCCGCCGCGAAGTGCACGGCATGCTGGCCCGTACCGCTGCCGACCTCGAGCACGCGCGTGCGGTCGGAGAAATGCGCGCGCAGCACGGCGAGGATCGGATTGCGGTTGCGCTCGCACGCATCGGCAAATGGCTTCTCACCCATGGCGAGAGTTTGCCCGACAGCGCGCGCCGCCGCGAGCGTCGCTGGATCGGCTGTGCGATGCTTGTGCGGGCGGGACTCTCGAGACGCATGCTCAACCGGCTCTGGCTCGGCTTCTTTCTGACCGCGGCGATTGCCGCTCTCGCACGCTGGCTCGCCGGCGGCGACAGCGGCGTCTTCGCCGCGATGATCGCGAGCCTGTTCGACATGGCCAGGCTGTCGGTCGAGGTCGTGATCCTGTTGTTCGGCACGTTGACGCTCTGGCTTGGTCTCCTGCGCATTGCCGAGCGCGCCGGGCTCATCGATATGCTGGCGCGTCTGCTCGGCCCCCTGTTCCGCCGGCTGATGCCGGAAGTACCCGCAGGTCATCCGGCGATCGGGCTCATCACGCTCAACTTCGCCGCGAACGCGCTCGGCCTCGACAACGCGGCGACGCCGATCGGCCTGCGCGCGATGCGCGAGCTGCAGACGCTGAATCCGAGCGCCGACACCGCGAGCAATGCGCAGATCCTGTTCCTCGTGCTCAACGCCTCTTCGCTGACGCTGCTGCCGGTCAGCATCTTCATGTACCGCGCGCAGCAGGGCGCGCACGACCCGACGCTGGTGTTCCTGCCGATCCTGCTCGCAACGACGGCGTCGACGCTGACCGGCTTTCTCGCGGTCGCGCTCGTCCAGCGGCTCAAGCTGCGCGATCCGGTCGTGCTTCTCTGGCTAGCGGGGACTGCTGTCGCTCTGGGTGGCTTCATGGCGCTGCTCGCGACGCTGCCGGCCGCCGCGCTGGCGCCGCTGTCCTCGCTGCTCGGCAATCTCACGCTGTTCGGAATCGTGATCGCGTTCCTGGTCGCCGGCGCGTGGCGCAGAGTGCCGGTGTACGAGAGCTTCATCGATGGCGCCCGGCAGGGATTCGAAGTGGCGAAGGACCTCTTGCCGTATCTCGTCGCGATGCTGTGCGCGGTCGGCGTGCTGCGTGCATCGGGCGCGCTCGATTTCGCGCTCGACGGCATCCGCTGGCTGGCTTCGACGAGCGGTCTCGATACGCGCTTCGTCGACGCGTTGCCGACCGCGCTGGTCAAGCCGTTCTCCGGCAGCGCGGCGCGCGCGATGCTGATCGAGACGATGAAGACGCACGGCGTCGACAGTTTTCCGGCGCTGGTCGCGGCGACGGTGCAGGGCAGCACGGAGACGACGTTCTACGTGCTCGCGGTCTATTTCGGCGCGGTCGGCATCAAGCGCGCACGCCACGCGGTCGGCTGTGCGCTGCTGGCCGATCTCGCCGGCGTCATCGCCTCGATCGCGGTCTGCTACTGGTTCTTCGGCTGACGCCGATCTCGTCCGAGGCCATTTCGCACGCGGAACCGCGTCGTTCCGCGATGGCCGGATCCTCCCCGTCGGCGGCAATCTGAACATGTCCGGTCCGCGGTCAAACCACCGTATTGCATATGCAACAGTTCCATTGGATAATTCCCCATGCAAATAGCCATGGTCGTCCCTATGATGCGCTCCGCTGCGCGCAGGCCCGCCGTCCCGGACACCGATCCCGCGCGTGTCCTGACCAAGGCCGCGCTGCGCGCGGCCGACATCCTCGAAGTGCCGCAGCGCACGCTGGCCGAGATCATCGGCGTCAGCCCGTCCACGGTCTCGCGCGCGGCGAACGGCGGCGCGCCGGTCGATCCCGCCAGCAAGTCTGGCGAGCTCGCGAAGCTCTGGGTGCGCGTGTTCCGCTCGCTCGACGCGATCGTCGGTTCGAACGACGCCGCGGCGCGCACCTGGCTCAATGCCGCGAACGTCGCATTCGGCGGACAGAAACCGATCGACCGCCTGCGCAGCGCCGAAGGGCTGGTCCACGTGCTCCACTATCTCGACACCGCGCGCGGACGGCCCTGAGGCTTCGCGATTCCTGCCTGTGTTGCATCGATCCTGCGCGCGCAAGGTCGCAGATCATGCGACATCGATCCGCGATGCTCGCATCTGAGCCATGATCGCATCCAGGAACCTCACCGCGGAGCTCGTGCGCAGCGCGGCGCGAAGCGTCAGCGCGAAACCGTGGCGCATCGTCGAAGCGCAGCATCGCGTTCCGACGATGCGACTGGTCGATACGCTCGACGAGCAGCGCTCGCTCGAAGATCTTCTCGAAGCGAGCAAGCCGCCGATACCCGCCGACGCAGCGAGCCTGCACTATCTGCTCGCGACGCCGTTCCGCTATGCGGCACCGCCGCCCGCGGGCTCGCGCTTCCGCGCCATCGGCGATCCCGGCGTCTGGTACGGCGCCGACGTGGTGCAGACCGCGCTCGCCGAGGTCGCCTATTGGCGGCTGCGGTTCCTCGCCGATTCGCCGGCGACGCCGGATCTACCGCCCGTGCCGCACACGGCGTTTCGCGCGAGCGTCGCCGGGCCGGCGATCGTGCTGTCGCAGCCGCCGTTCGATCGACAGCGCAGGCAGTGGGAGGATCCGCTCAGCTACGAGGCGACGCAGGCGCTCGCGAGCACCGCGCGCGAAGCCGCCATCGCGTTGATCCGCTATCGGTCCGTGCGCGATCCCGAACACCGCGCGGCGGTGGCGGTGTTGACGCCGAAAGCGTTTCGCAGGAAGGCGCCGCTCGAGCAGCACACGTGGCTGATCAAGGTCGGTCGCGCGCAAGTGCTGGCCGAGGCGGATCTGGGACGCGAGCGGCTGGCGTTCGCGCCGGAAATGCTTGGCTTGCGAAACGCGAAGTAAAACGCTGTCGGAAGTCCAGCCGTCAGGCGCGGCTGCGCGTCGGACCGCCGCCAAGCAGGCGCGCCGGCAGGAAAATGATCGCGCGCAGCAGCTCGAACACACCCTCGACCGCGATGCCGACGAGCCGGAACGGCAGCAGCAGCAGCCAGACGATCGGATACAGGACCAGCGCCAGCAGCGCGAGCGGCCAGCAGAAGATCAGCAGCAGGACCCAGAGCAGGAACGTCAACATCGTCTCCCTCGCTTCGGCGTCGCCGTCGACGCGCCATCATCGTGACGCCATTTGGGGGCGCGCACCGAGTGCCAAAAGGGGTGGTCGTCTGATTTGCCGCGCTCGGGAGGCCTTCAGCCTGCCGGCAGGCTCTCGCCGGTCAGCGCGCTGCGGATCTCGCGCAGCTTCGCCTTGATCGCGGCTTCGTTGTCGGGGCCGGCGCGCAGGAGCAGCTTCTGGCCGGCCGAGCGCGATTCGAGCGTCGGGTCCGCGTACTCGTACATCACGCTCGGCTGCATGAGCGCGACGGGCTGGGCGACATCGGGCGTTGCCAGCAGATGGTCGATGACGAAGACCAGGCGATCGTTGAAATAGCCGTCCGGATAGCCGAGCTCGCGATACGATTGCTGGAACAGCGGGTAATAGCGCGCGTACCAGGCGACGAGCTTCTTCGCATCGATGGCCCGCGCGATGCGCGCGTACGCGTCGTAGCGCGCGAAGTTGCGCGCGTCGATCTCGGCGCGATCGCCGCTGCGCCGGACTTCGAAGGCGCCTTGCGCGGTGCGCACCGGCAGCACGTCGGCGGCGAGCTTTTTCCGCGGCAGGCTGTCGACCGTGGCGACGATGCGCGGTATCACGTGCTCCGGATTCAGCAGCGAGGACAGCCCCTCCGCGCCGAACATCGCGGCGAGCGCATCGACGACCGCCGCATCGCTCTGGTCGAGCGGCGGCAGCGCCGCCGCATCGGCGTCGGTGCCGGAAACCGCCTTGTCGATGGGATGCTGGATCGCAGGCTCGGCCGGTGCGGCCGCGGGTTGCGGATTCGCGCTTGCGGGGAGCTCGGTCTTCGGTCGCTTGCCGAGGTGAGCCACGTACACGCCGACGCCGATGGCGCCGATGATCGCGAGCGCGCCGGCCAACCAGGCCCACCAGGGCGTCTGTCGGCGTCTCGCGCTGGAGCCGTACGCAGCCATTCCACTGACTGACACGCCCCGGCGACGGTTGGTTCCGCACCCGCGTGTCACTTGCATTAAGCCCGGCGTTCCTACTATCGGCCGACCACGACGTCTGACCGAGGATCACCCGATGCGCAAGCGCAGTGCCGTCACCGCGATCCGTGGGCGCAAGCAGGAAAGCACGCGCCGCAAGAAGTCGACCGAGCGCGCCCTCGGCGGCGAGACGGCGGCGCAGCGGGGCGTCCGCATCACGCATCCCGATCGCGTCGTGTATCCGGGCAAACAGATCCGCAAGATCGATGTCGCCGAGTACTACCGCGCCGTGCTGCCGCTGCTGTTGCCCGGCATCGTCGGCCGTCCGCTGTCGATACTGCGATGTCCCGATGGAACCAGTGCGGCATGCTTCTTCCAGAAGCATTCGGGCGACCGGCTCGGCGCGTCGGTGCGCTCGATTTCGTTGCGCGAGAAGGACGGCGGCAGCGATCGCTACCTCTATGTCGACGATGCGCGCGGGCTGCTCGAGCTCGTGCAGATGAACGCGATCGAGTTCCATCCGTGGGGTGCGCGCATTGACGATCCGGAAAAACCCGATCGGCTCGTGTTCGATCTCGATCCCTCGCCCGGCATCACGTGGCCGGCGCTCGTCGCGGCCGCGAAGGACGTGCGTGCGGCGTTGCGCAAGGCACGACTCGAAAGTTTCCCGCGGCTCTCCGGCGGCAAGGGCCTGCATGTCGTCGTGCCGATCCGGCGCGGCCCGAGCTGGGAACAGGCAAAGGCTTTCTGTGAAGCGCTGGCCGAGACCATGGCGAAGGCGCGGCCCGATCTCTATCTCGACACCGCCAGCAAGGCCAAGCGCGAAGGGCGCATTTTCATCGACTGGCTGCGCAACACGCGAGGCGCCACCAGCGTCGCGAGCTGGTCGCTGCGCGCACGCGAAGGCGCGCCCGTCGCGATGCCGGTGCGCTGGGAGGAACTTGCAAAGGTCAAAGGTCCGGCCGCATTCGATCTCGCCGCGGCGCTGAAGCGTGCGAAGGCATTGCGTACGAATCCGTGGCCCGGTTTCGACGGCGCGCGGCAGAGCCTGCCCGTCGCTTCGTCGCGTCGATGAAAGCATCCGCCGCGTGCGGCGGTCGTGGTCATATGCCGCTAATGCAGCGTGAGTTAACTTCGCGACGGAGATTCGCGATGACGCCGATCGAAAGACGCATCGTTTCCGCGTGCGCATCCGCGCTGGCCTTTGCGGCGACGCTCGCGCGCGCGGCGGCGGACGACGCGCCGCATGTCAGCGTCCAGCTGATCGCCGAGCACACGTCGGTCGTCGCCGGACAGTCGCAGGAGATCGGCGTCTTGCTCCGGCACGATCCGCACTGGCACACGTACTGGATCAATCCCGGCGACTCGGGGCTGCCGACTTCGCTGAGCTGGACCTTGCCGCCGGGCTTCCGCACCGAGGAGATCGCATGGCCGCTGCCGAAGCGCTTCGATGTCGGCGGCCTTTACAACTTCGGTTACGACGGGGAAGTGCTGCTGCCGATCACGCTCGAAGTGCCCGCCGACGCGCCGCCGGGCACTCCCGCGCACATCGCGCTCGAAGCGAAATGGCTCGTCTGCCGAGAGGAATGCATTCCCGGCAAGGCTTCGCTCGTGCTGGACCTGCCCGTCGCGCCGCCGCCGGCGAAACCCGACGCGCGCTGGACGATGCAGTTTGCTCATGCGCGCCTCGCGCAGCCGGAAGCAACTGCGTGGAAGGCCCAAGCGCGAATCGAAGGCGAACGGGTCACGGTCGCGTTGCGTGGTCCCGGCCTTCCGGAAGCGGACGGGCTCGATGCGTTCGTCGAGCAGCGCCAGCTCGTCGACAACAAGCCGCCTCGGATCCGGCGCGACGGCGAAGCGCTGATTGTCGACTTCGGCAAGAGTGACTATTTCGGAACTTCGCCCGCGACGTTCGATCTTGTCGTGACGAAGCCATCCGGTGCCGGCGTTCGCGGTTGGCGCGT
This sequence comes from Rhodanobacteraceae bacterium, assembly GCA_036821625.1. Taxonomy (GTDB): domain Bacteria; phylum Pseudomonadota; class Gammaproteobacteria; order Xanthomonadales; family Rhodanobacteraceae; genus Dokdonella_A. The sequence goes on along the minus strand of DAISJF010000025.1, from coordinate 3,335 downwards.
GCCGGTTCCACTCGCCGCCGCGACGGCGGCTCGTTGACGTTCCCTGGAGATCGCCATGAGATTTGAGCTTTCGCTGCTCGCCGCCGCGCTGACGTTCGCGGTTCCCGTGTTCGCGAAACCCGTGATCGGCCAGCCGGCGCCGGATTTCTCCGTCATGGATGCGTCGGGCAAGACGCAGGCGCTGTCGGCGTACAAGGGCAGGACCATCGTGCTCGAATGGAACAACCCGGAGTGTCCGTTCGTCGGCAAGCACTACGGCGCGCACAACATGCAGGCTCAGCAGGCCGAAGCGGCGTCACAGGGCGTGGTCTGGCTGACGGTCAATTCCGGCGCCGCGGGCAAGCAGGGCCATCTCGACGCAGCCGGTGCGAATGCGTATGTCGCGAAAGTCGGCGGCAAGGAAAACGCCTACCTGCTCGACGCCGACGGTAAGGTCGGCCACGCCTATCAGGCGAAGACGACTCCGCACATGTACGTGATCGACAAGGACGGCGTGCTGCGCTACATGGGCGGCATCGATTCGATCGCGAGCACGGACAAGGACGACATTCCGAAGGCGACGCAGTACGTGCGCCAGGCGCTTGCCGAGCTTGCGGCGGGGAAGCCGGTCAGCGTGCCGACGTCCGAGCCGTATGGCTGCTCGGTCAAGTACGGATCCTGAGTCGCAGCGCCCTAGCGAGAGGCTTCCGCTTCGCCGGTAAGCGGCTGCACCTGGAGCACGTTCGCGTCGGACGCGACGGCGGGCGCGATCGTTGCGGCCGGCGCGAGATCCGCCGGAACCTTCGTCGAAGTTTGCGCGGAGACTTTCCACGCGATCAGCCACGCGATACCGACCAGCGCCGCGGCGATGCCGAACGTGATGCCGGCCCACGCGTTGTGCAGATGCGTTTCAGTGACCGCGGCGAACGCGCGCGTGAACACGGTCGGCGCAAAAATGCCGGCGACGCTGGACAGGCTCGCCACCGCGCCCTGCAGGCGGCCCTGCTCGGTCGGATCGACCTGGTGCGTCATGATCGCCTGCGCGGACGGCTGGGCGATGCCCCAGAGTGCAGCGATCGGCATCGCCGCCCAGAACCAGTAGCCGGTCGGCGCCAGCCCGTACAGCACGAACCCGAGCGTGCCGCAGCCGAGGCCGAGCAGCATCGTGCGGCGTTCGCCGAGCCAGGCCACGATCTTCTTGACCAACCCGCCCTGCACGATCGCCGCAAGGACCCCGACGAGCGCGAGCGTGTAGCCGACCATCTGCGGGCCCCAGTGGAAGCGATAGTCCGCGTACAGCACGAACGTGCTCGGATAGACCATGTGCGCGAACGCGAGCAGGAACAGCACGCAAATGAGGCCGAGCACCTGCGGATAGCGGCGCAGCAGCTTGAGCGCGCCCAGAGGATTGGCGTGCGCCCAGTCGAAACGCGGCGTGCGTTTCTCGGGCGGCAGCGACTCCGGCAGCACGAAGCGGCCGTACAGGAAATTCGTCAGGCAGAGCACCACGGCCACCCAGAACGGCAGGCGCGGGTTCATCTCGCCGAGGAAGCCACCGATCGCCGGCGCGATGATGAAGCCGATGCCGAACGCCATGCCGATCATGCCGAAGCTCGCGGCGCGCTTTTCCGGCGGCGTCACGTCGGCGACGTAGGCGTTCGCGGTGCTGAAGCTCGCTGCGGTGATGCCGGACACGATGCGGCCGATGAAGAGCAGCGGCAGCGTATTGACGAGCGCCATGAGCAGGAAATCGAGGCCGAGCCCGAGATTGGACGCCAGAATCACCGGCCGCCGCCCGAACCGGTCCGACAGCGCGCCCTGCACCGGCGTGAAGAAGAACTGCATCGCCATGAAAACGGTCGCGAACCAGCCGTACCAGACCGCCGCCCTCGAGACGTCGCCGCCGAGGAAGTTCTGGATCAGGTGCGGCAGGACCGGAATGATCAGGCCGAACGAGAGGATATCGATCAACACGGTGACGAAGATGAAGATCAGCGCGGCGCGTCGGCGCGGCGCTTGGAGTTCGGGCTGATTCACGGGGATTCCATTCGGGTCGACGCGGGGCGACGCGCACGATACCGCATTGTCGGTGATCGCGAGCGCTTTTGCGGCAATGCGTGCCGTCGGGCGTATCGGGCGTTTGCGATTCGGGTTCCGGCCGACCGGAACGCGTCGCCGGACGCCGCGTGCGATCAGCGCTCGGCGTGGATATCGATGAAACGCAGGAATTCCGCGCGCGTCCTCGCGTCCTCCCGGAACGAGCCGAGCATCTGGCTCGTGATCATCGACACGCCGCGCTTGTGCACGCCGCGCGTGGTCATGCATTGATGCACGGCGTCGACGACGACGCCGACACCGCGCGGCTTGAGCACCATGCCGATGCAATGCGCGATCTGCGCGGTGAGCTTTTCCTGCACCTGGAAGCGCCGAGCGTACGCGTCGACGACGCGCGCGAGCTTGGAGATGCCGACGACCTTGTCGGTCGGCAGGTAGCCAATGTGCGCCCGGCCGATGATCGGCGCCATGTGATGCTCGCAGAACGATTCGAACTCGATGTCGCGCAGCACGATCATCTCGTCGTAGCCGGCGACTTCCTCGAATGTGCGGCGCAGATAGGCGTCTGGATCGATCGCATAGCCGGAGAACCAGTCCCGATACGCGTCAACGACGCGCTTGGGCGTCTCGAGCAGCCCTTCGCGTTTCGGATCCTCGCCGGCCCAGCGCAGCAGCGTGCGCACCGCCTCTTCGGCCTGACTCTGGCTGACGGTTGGCTTGCTGGATTTCTTCATCGGCGCCTCCGCGCAAATCGGTCGCAGAGTCTAGCAGGGCACCGATCGGCGACGGATAAGATATGTGTGATCTCAGCGTGACGTGCGAAGGCCGGAATCCAGCCTCTCCGTGCGACCCGCCGTCGAAGGCGCTGGGTCCCGGCTTTCGCCGGTACGACGATACGTGGGGCGTCGCGCGTCACTCGACGCGACAGAACACCGCCTTGAGATAACGCGACTCCGGCACGTTCGCCAGGAACGGATGATCCGGCCCCGCGCCGGCGACCTTCAGCACCTGCACCCTGCGGCTCGCGTAGTACGCGGCGCGGCGCAGCATGTCGAGGAACTGCTCCTCGCTCACGAGTCCGGTGCACGAGCACGTCAGGAAGATGCCGCCCGGCTTCACCGCCGCGAGCGCGAGCTTGTTCATGTCGAGGTATTTCTTCAGCGCTGGAATCACCTGCTCGCGATCACGGGTCATCTTCGCCGGATCGAGCACGACGACGTCGTATTGATCGCCGTTGTTGACCGCGACGTCGCGCAACCAGGCGAAGATGTCGGCCTGCACGAAGCGCACGCGCGCCTTGT
>DAISJF010000024.1:0-11241 GCA_036821625.1 Rhodanobacteraceae bacterium | reverse complement strand
CGCTTCATTCTCGTTCGAAGTCGACCATCCGTTCTATGCCGGCAGCGCGTCGGTTCCTCCGGGCGTGCGCAAGGCGCTGCTCGAGGACCTGGACTAGCCGCCCCGAGCGGAGCCCGCAGCGCTGGCACTACACTCGCGGTCCTTCTTGCGAACACGATGCCGCCATGGAAGACCGCGCACTGCCGACTCTCGCCGACGCGACCGAAACGCATGCGGACTTCCCGCGCTGGCCCGGCATCGCGCCGCTGCCGAACGCGCGGATGATGCTGCACGTCGGCGCCGAGACGGTCGAGAATTTCCTCATCGTCGCCGATGCGTGGGGCCAGCTCATCGCGAGCGAGATCGAGCCGCGTGCGCGCGTGCTCGATATCGGCTGCGGCTGCGCGCGCACGGCGCGCACGTTGCTGCACCATCCCTGGATCGACGACTACGTCGGCATCGACGTGATCGCACCCTATATCGCCTGGAACACGCGGTTCATCGCACCGCTCACGCGCGGCCGCTTCCGCTTCGCGCATCTGGACGTGCGCACGGCGCGCTACAACCCGGACGGCGCGATCGCGGCCGAACAGGCGCGCTTTCCGCTCGACGACGGCGCCGCGACGCTGGCGTTTGCCGCGTCGCTGTTCACGCATCTGCGCGAGGCCGCCGCACAGCGCTATCTCGACGAAGCGGCACGCTGCACCGCGCCCGGCGGCAGGCTGATCGCTTCGATCCATGATCAGCCAGCGCCGGGCAGTGCATTCAGCGGAGACGAGTTCCGCGCCGACGTGCGCGCCGACCATTTCGTCGGGCTCGCCGCACGCAGCGGATGGGAAGCAGAGCGCACCGTCGGCGACGTGTGTGGTCAGCAGACGCTGATCTTCCGTCGAACTTGATCGGATCGCGCTAGGCCTGCGCCGAATCGCTGCCGAGACGCGCGGCAACTTCGGCGATCGCGAGCCGGCACACTTCCTCGATCGCCCGTGCCGAATCGAGACGAATCGCCGCCGCGGGCGGCGTATCGAAGCGTCGCGCCACGACATCGACGAGCTCGGGCACGCGATCGCCCGCCGGATGGTGCCCTTCGAGCCGCTCGCGCGCGATGCGCTCGCGCGCAAGCGCCGGCGGGCAATCGATCCAGAGCGGCAGCACGTCGAAACCATGCGCGTCGGCGAGCGCCGCGATCTGATCGAAGTCTTCGCGCCGCGAGAACGTCATGCCGTCGACGACGCTCGATTCGCCGAGCACGCAGTTGATCTCGAGAGCGAGCAGCACCGTGCGAAACGCGGCGCGCTTTTCGACGAAGCTGAAATCGCACTGCGGGAACATCGCCTGGCGGATCGCATCGCGACAGACGCGCCTGAGGCCGAGCTCGCGTTCGAGCACACGCGCGACCGTGCTCTTGCCCGCCCCCGGCAGGCCGATCAGCGCGACGATCAGCGGATGGGAACGCTGGGGAGCGCCTCGGCCCTCGACCGGCGGCACCGGCCGAACATTCAGCGCATCTGCGCCCATTCCTGCCTCTGAAGACATTGTTTGGCGAGCGCCGCGCCCCGCCACGCGGCGCCGGACCGGCAGGCCGGCGCAAGGCGCCGGCCGGGGCGCGGGCCCCCAGCCTGCCACAAGTGTGGCGGACCCAACGTTTTCCGGCACTTGCAGCGAGGCCTGGAACTGATTTCTCGACTCCGTGCTTGGCTAGAATCCGCCCACAGGGCACGGGCCATGACAAACCTCAAGCTCCCGTTCGAAATCGAAGGTTACCGGATCGTGCGCCGCCTCGGCCTCGGCGGCATGGCGACCGTTTATCTCGGGATCCAGCGTTCCCTGGGCCGCCCCGTCGCGATCAAGGTCCTGGCCACGGACCACACGCAAAGCGAGGAGCTGGTCAAGCGCTTCGAGCACGAGGCGCGCACGATCGGGCGGCTCGACCACCCGCACATCGTCAGCATCTTCGACGTCGGCCGCACGTCGACCGGCCAGATCTACTACACGATGCCGTACCTGCCGAAGGGCGATCTCGCCGCGCGCAATCTGCGCGACGATCAGGGCCGCGTGCTCGAGATCATGCGCGCGCTGGCCGACGCGCTCGGATACGCGCACGAGCAGGGCATCGTGCACCGCGACGTCAAGCCCGAGAACGTGTTGTTCGATAAGCTCGACCGGCCGCTGCTCGCCGACTTCGGCATCGCGATCAGCGACATGCACGAGCAGCGCGTGACGCGCGAAGGCGCGACGATCGGATCCTCCGGCTACATGAGTCCGGAGCAGGCGCGCAGTCAGCCGCTCGACGGTCGCTCGGACATCTACAGCCTCGGCGTGCTCTGCTACGAGCTCTTGACCGGCGAGATGCCGTTTCCCGGACCGGACACTCTGTCGGTCGCGCTCGCGCACATCGAGAATCCGGTGCCGCGCCTGCCGACGCTGCGGCGCGTATGGCAGCCGTTCGTCGACAAATCGCTGGCGAAGCGTCCCGAGGCGCGCTTTCAGAACGCCGAGGAAGTGCTCGCGGCGCTCGATGCGATCGAGACGCGCATCAACGCGCCGCCGGCGCACGGGCCGGCACGGTGGTGGCGCGAGCTGGTCGAGCGCACCGCGGCCGTGCCACGGCGTACGCGCGCGCTCGCGATCGGCCTGCTGATCGGCATCGCGCTGGCGAGCCTGATCCTGCTGCTGCCGCACGCGCCGGGTCCGCGCGCCGCGGCGCCGACGGCGAACGCGGCGCCGCTCCTGCCGCAAACGGCGCCGCCGGCGCCCGCGAGCCCCGACGGCGCTGCGCCGACCGCGACCCCGCTTGCGACCGCCGAATCCGCTGCACCGGCCTCGCCGGCACCCGTGATCGATGCGGCCGCGATCGACGCAATGCTCGCGGACGCCAAGGATCTCGCCGCGCACGGCCACGCTTTCACGCCAAAAGGCAAGAATGCCGCCGAGCGCTTTGTCGCGGTGCTGCACGCCGATCCGAACCGGCACGAGGCGATACGCGGCGCCGAAGGCCTCTACGCTCCCCTCGCGCTGACGACGAAGGACGCGATCGAACAGGCCGACATCGATGCGGCCGGCGCAGCGATCGAACACGCGACGACGCTCGCGGAGGCGGCGAAGCTCAACAAGAGCAAGGCGCTCGACAGCTACCGCGAAGTCGTCGACGACGCGATCGACAAGCGCCGCCAGCGCGGGCACGGGCCGTTCGACTCAGGTCAGCTCGCGCCGCTCTCGGGACTCGTGCCGGCGCTGGAGAAGCTCGATCCGAAGCAGGCCGACCAGCTCAAGGCGGATCTCGCGCGCCCGGTCAAGCTGCTGCGCGAAGGCGGCAAGTTCCACGACAAGGGCGGCCCCGAGGTCGCCGTGATCCCGGCGCGCTCGGATCTCGGCGATCATCTCGACTACGCCTACGCGCTCGGCGTCACCGACGTCACGCGCAGCGACTACGAGCGCTTCGCCAAGGCGACCGGCCGGCCGCCGTCGCGCTGTCTGCAGTCGCAAAGCCTGTTCGCGCGCTTTCGCGAGTACACATGGGACGCGCCCGGCTTCGATCAGACCGGCGATCATCCGGTGGTCTGCGTGAGCTGGCAGGACGCGAAGGCGTACACCGAGTGGCTCTCGCGCAAGACCGACGAGCACTACCGCCTGCCGACGCAGCAGGAATGGATGCACGTCGCGCAGGCAATCGTCGTCGCGACCGGCTGCGGCGGCGGCAACTACAGCCCTTCGTCCTGCGACGACGGCTACGAGAACACCTCGCCGGTCGGCCGCTTTCCGGCGACGCGCTACGGTCTCTACGACGTCGTCGGCAACGTTGCCGTGTGGACTGCCGACTGTGCGATTCCGCTCGATGGCGGCGAGTGCCGCACGCACGTGATCCGCGGCCTGTCATGGCGCGACGAGCGCGATCCGGCGCAGGTATGGCGCGAGGAGACCAGCGTCGGCGACATCGGCTACGCGACGACCGGCTTTCGTGTGCTGCGCGAGATTTCCGCGGATAATGCGCGTCTCGCCAAACACTAGCGCACCCCGCACGCTCGCATGCGACCTCTCTACGTTCAGCGCTACCTGTTGACCGGTCTCCTCACCTTCATTCCGATCTGGCTGACCTGGGCCGTCTTCAAGTTCATCTTCTCGCTGCTCTCGCAGGTGAATCTGCCGTGGGTCGCAGCGCTGTTTTCCGCGCTCGCGAACGCGTTTCCGGAGACGATCGGCCGGCTCAACCAGGGTTGGCTCGTTTCGATCATGGCCTTCATCGTGACCGTGGTCGCGTTGTACGTCACCGGCTGGGCCACGAGCCACGTGTTCGGCAGGCGCCTCATCGCGATCTTCGAGGGCTTCATCCAGCGCATCCCGCTCGCGCACACGATCTACGGAGGCACCAAGAAGCTGATGAGCCTCCTGCAGAAGAAGCCGACCGGCACGCAGCGCGTCGTGCTCATCGATTTTCCGTCGCCGGAACTGAAGTCGGTCGGCTTCGTCACGCGTGTGTTCCAGGACTCGGTCGGTCGCGAGCTCGCCGCCGTCTACGTGCCGACGACGCCGAACCCGACGGGCGGGTACCTCGAGATCGTGCCGATCGAGCGGCTCGTCGCGACCGACTGGACCGTCGATCAGGCAATGGCTTTCATCCTCTCCGCCGGAGCGGCGGCGCCCGATACGCTGCCGTTCGACACGGAGCGCCCGCCGCCGATTCCGCCAACTGCGCTCTGACTCCCTAGTCCGATCGCCGTAGCGCCTTCCGCGCGGGAGCGCGCGCCTGCTCCTGTGAGGGAACGATCGTTGGCTTGGCGCTACATCCCGCCTTCCATCATCTTCTTGAGATTGTCGAGCCCGGCCTGATAGACGCCGCCCATCGTCTTCGTCGCCGTCTCATCGTTTTCGTTCGCGCCCGGATTCGGCCCGGTGTTCTTGCGCTTGAACCAGCCCGACCATGTGACGGTCGACTTGTCCTTTCCGGCGGACTTGACGCTGACCGTCGACGTGTAATCGCTGACCGGCAGCACGCCTTCGAGGATCGCGTATTTGAACGAGTGGCCCTTGGCGTCGTAGGCGAGCAGCTTTTCCTTGATCGTGCCGCCGTCCTTCAGAGTCAGCAGGCGCTCGGCGCCGACTTCGTTGTTCTTGCCGGCCACGATCTCGTCTTTCGCGATGGCCGGATGCCAGGTGCCGAGGCCGTCGAAGTTCTTGACCTGATCCCACACCTTGTCCGCCGGCGCATTGATCGTGGCTTCCTTGCTGACCTTGAGCACGGGCGCCGCCGCGAACGCCGCCACCGACACCGCGGCAAACGCCGCGAACGCGATCACCTTGAGTGTTCTCATCTCTCGCTCCTCGTTGCCGGAAAAAGCCGAACGATGCAAGGGCCGGACCGATCGGCACATCGATGCGGAGCGTGTGGCGCACCGGGCTCCGGCGGCCGCGCGACCGCGCCATGCGTGCGGCACTCCGATTTCTGTCCCAGAAATGGGACAGCGCTGTCACCTGCCCTTTCGCGGCCGATGCCGTCACGTTCATGCGCCGGCGCCGCGCGGAGTTAAAATCATCGCGCCGCTTGGGGAGGCGCGCGTGTCCGATCGAGATACCACAGGCGTATCCGCGCCGTCGGCGCCACCGACCACGGACCGGCTTTTCGTCGAGGTCTACCAGCGCCTGAAGGCGATGGCGAGCCGGCAGCGCCGCCGCACCGGCAGCGCGACGCTCGGTACGACCGCAATCGTCCACGAGCTCTACCTCAAGCTCAATGATGCCGACGGCATCGTGTTCGCCGAGCCGGTCCAGTTCTTCGGCTACGCCGCACGCGCGATGCGCACGATCCTGATCGACTCGGCGCGCCGGCGCCTGTGTCGCCAGCGCATCGGCCTCGACAGCGGCGCCGACGCGAAGTCGCAGGCCGAGCATGCCGCCGATGTCGACGCCGAACGAGCGCTCGAGATCGATGCCGCGCTGCGGCGCCTCGAGCGGGACGACGCGCGCGCCGCGCAGCTCGTCGAGCTGCACTACTTCGCCGGGCTCTCACTGCCGGAAGTCGCCGAAGTGCTCGGCGTGACGACGCGCACGCTCAACCGCAACTGGCGCTTCGCACGCGCGTTCCTGTACGGCTCGCTGCGTTGAGCGTGTCGCTGATCGCCGCTCCGGTACGTTCAAGTCGCCATGAATCCACGATCCGACGAAGGCGCCGACACCGAGCAGGCGCCGGGCGCCGGCTTCGTCGCACGCCTGCGCGCGGCCTTCGACGCCGTCATCGAGATACCCGCCGACGAGCGTGCGGGCTGGATCGAGGCGAACGTCGCCGCCGTCGAAGAGCGTGAAGCGCTGCTGCGCCTGCTTGCGTTCGACGCCGCCGAATCGGGCTTCTTCGAAACGCCCGCGACCGGACACATCGCCGGCATCGATGCGAACGACGATGACGATCCGATCCATGCCGAGGGATTGATCGGCGCGCAGGTCGGCGCGTTCCGCCTCGTGCGCCTGATCGGCAAGGGCGGGATGGCCGCGGTCTTCCTCGGCGAGCGCGAGGGCGGCGACTTCAGCCAGCGCGCGGCCGTCAAGCTGCTGCGGCGCGGTCTCTATTCCGAAGTCGAGCAGCGCCTTTTCCAGCGCGAGCGGCGCGTGCTGGCCGCGCTCGCGCACCCGAACATCGCACACCTGATCGACGGCGGCGTCACCGACGCCGGCGTTCCGTATCTCGTGATGGAATTCGTCGACGGCGTGCCGGTCACACGCTACGCGGCCGAGCGCGGGCTCGGCGTGCGCGAGCGTGTCGCGCTGTTCCTCACGATCTGCCGCAGCGTCGAAGCGGCGCACCGCAGCCTGATCGTGCATCGCGACATCAAGCCGTCGAACATTCTCGTCACGGCGGACGGCACGGTGAAGCTCCTCGACTTCGGCATCGCCAAGCTCGTCGAGGACGAGAGCGAAGCGCCGACCGTCGCCGCGTTCACGCCCGAGTACGCGGCACCCGAGCAGCTGGCCGGCAAGGCGGTGACGACCGCGACCGATGTCTATGCGCTGGGACTTCTGTTGTACGAGCTCTTGATCGGCGTGCGGCCCGGCATGCCGCCGTCGCAGCGGCCCTCCTCGCACGCAGGCGATGCGACCGCCGCCGCGGCCGCGCCGCCGCATGCGCTGCAGCGCGCGCTGCGCGGCGATCTCGACAACATCGTGCTGCACGCGCTCGAAGCCGAGCCGGCGCGCCGCTATGCATCGGCCGGCGCGCTGGCGGACGACATCGCGCGCTATCTCGCCGGCCGGCCCGTCGAGGCGCATCCGCCCTCACGCTGGTATCGCGCGCGCAAGTTCGTGCAGCGCCATCGCGGCGGCGTCGCGCTCACGGCCGCGCTCGTGCTCGGCATCCTGTCCGCGCTCGGCGTCGCGCTCTGGCAGACGCGCGTCGCGTTGCGGCACGAGGAAGCGGCGCGACACGAGGCGCAGCGCGCCAATGCCGTGCGCGACTTCATGGAGACGCTGTTCCGGCCGGTCCAGGAAGGCGTCGCTGAGAACAAGCAGCCGACGCTCGGCGAGCTCGTGACCGCCGGCGTCGAGCGGCTCGACACGGCGCGCGATCTCGGCGCGGCCGAGCGCGTCGACCTCACCATGATGTTCGCCCGGCTTGAGGCGAACCTCGGCGATCGCGAGCGCGCGCGCACGCTCGCGATCGCGGCCGACGACCTCGCACGCGCGACGCTCGATCCGCTGCACCCGGAAGCGATCGACGCACTCGCGCTGCGCGGCGAGCGCCACGTGCGCGACGGCGACCATGCGGGCGGCGAGCCGCTGCTGCGCGAAGCGAAGGCGCGCCTCGATGCCGCGCACCTGCGCGGTCCGACCCTGCTGCACGTGCTCGACAGCCTTGCCGTGGTCGAGATGGATCGCAACCACGAGGAAACGGCGCTCGCGCTTTCGCGGCAGGCGCTCGACGAGCGCCGCCGACTCTACGGCGAGGACGGCAAGGAAACCGCGAGCGGCTACAACAATCTCGGCTACGGGCTCCTCGGCATCGGCCGCTACGACGAAGCCGCCGATGCGTACCGGCGTGCCTACGAAATCGACCTCCGCTATCGCGACTCCGGGAGCTACGACGTGCTCGTGGGCCTTTCCAACTGGGGCTGGGCGCTGGCCCGCGGCGCGCATCCGCGCGAGGGACGCGACCGGCTCGCAGAGGTCGACGAAGGTCTCCGGAAGCTCGGCGGCAAGCCGCGCGGGCTGCACGTGATCAACGCCCAGAAGCTCTGCATCATCGATGTGCAGCTCGCGAGTGCGCAAGTCAGCGAACGCGATTGCCGGCGCATGCTCGAGCTCAGCGCAGAGGTCGCCGGCGAGAGCTCGCGTACGCATGCGACGTCGCGAATGGTCGAGGCGAGCCGTCTGCTCGGTGCCGGGGACATCGTCGGCGCCGAGCGCCTGCTCGATCAGGCGTGGTCGGCCTATCCCGACACCGCTCAGTACGCTCGCGAGCGCGGTCAGGCGCTCACGCTGCGCAGCGAGATCGCCTGGCTGCGCGGCGACGCCGCGAGCGCGCGCGACAGTGCGCTCGCCGCGCGCCCGCTCAACGCGCTGCAGACCGATGCACGCGCGTTTGCGATCCGCGCGGACAGCCTGCTGCTGCTCGCCTGCACGCGCGCGCCGGCCGAGGCCTGTCCCGGTGATCTCGCAGGCGAGCTCGAGGGGGCACTGCGCGACAACGAGGCCAGCCGCGACACGCGCCTGCTGCTGCCGCGCCTGACGCTTGCACGCATGCAGCTCGACCGCGGCGATGCGGCCGGCGCGAGCCTTGCGATCGAGAAGGCGCTGCAGAAAGCGCTGATCGACATCGATGCGCATCACCCGTCCATCGCCGCCGCGCACGTCTGGCACGCGCTGGCCCTCGATCGCCGGGGTGCCTGCGAAGACGCCGCACGCGCGCTCGCGCAAGCCGATCTCGCCGTCGCCGGCCGGACCAACCCGTGGCTCGTCGAGGCGAGCGCGGCATTCGACGAAGGCGCGCGCTGCCCGCATCGGTAATGCGGCGGCGCCGGCCCGATGTCGCTGTCGGTGGTTCTCGCCCGTTCTCCGCCCATGAAAGGAACACATTCGTTCCGCGGGGAGAATGGTCATGGACAGCCTGGTGCGACGATTCGTTTCGGTTGCGCTGCTGCTTTCAGCGACGGTGCCGGTTCTTGCCGGTGCCGCCACGTTCCGCGTCGGCGCCGGCAGCGGCTGCACGCACGCGACGATCCAGGACGCGATCGACGATGCCGCCGCGGATCCCGATGTCGCCGATTTCATCCGCGTCACGCGCAGCGTGACCAGCTACGACGACATCCATCTCGACATTCACGACCAGCACCTGATCCTCGAGGGCGGCTACGCGAACTGCCAGACCGACTTCGAGGACACGACGCGCACCGCGCTGAACGGCAACGGCGACGACAGCGTGATCCGCATCCACGGCGACGGTGACGTCGTGCTGCGGAAGCTCACGCTCAGCGGCGGCCACCAGCCGCTCTTCGACTACGGCTACGGCGGCGGGGTGCAGGTCTCCGGCGGCCCGCACCTGATCAGCCTCGACCACATGCTCATCACGGACAACGAAGCCGGTCACGGCGGCGGCATCAGCTTGCGCAACGACGTCAACGGCGATCCGAACTACGTCCATCTGGTGCTCGGCGACGACGTGGTCATCTCGTTCAACCATGCGGAATTTCCGCCCAGCACCGCGAGCGGAATCCAGGGCGGCGGGATCTATTGCCATGAGTCCTCGGTCGTTTGGAACGGCGGCGGCTCGACATCGATCCTCAGCAACACGGCGAGCCTCGACGGCGGCGGCATCGGCGCGGACCAGTGCGACCTCACGATCGCGCCGCACGGCACGTACGGCAGCTTCAACGGGATCGTGCTGAACGAGGCCGGCCGCGACGGCGGCGGTCTGGCGGTCAACGGATTCAGCGGCGGCGGGACCAAGTTCTACGTCACCGATCCGGCGCGGCCCGTCTACGTCTCCGGCAACTTCGCCGAACGCGAGGGCGGCGGCATCAAGGTCAACAGCGATGCAGAGGTCGATGCGTGGGATCTGATTCTCGACGGCAACCGTTCATACGGCGAAGGCGGCGGCGTGTCGGTGTTTTGCGGGAGCCTGATAGAAGACGCCTACTTCACGCTGCGCGGCGACCTGGGTGGAGCGCCTCCGGAAGCCGTGCAATGCCAGGCCGACAAGGCCTGCAACAGCATCTCCGGCAACATGGCCGCCGATGCCGGCGGCAACCCGCAGGCAGCCGCCGCCGTGCGGGTGAAAACCAATGCGGGCTACGGCGAATATTGCGAAGCATCGGCGCGCATTCTTGGAACGCGCATTGACGGCAACCAGGGCCGCAACCTCGTCCGCGTCTACGAGCATTCCGACCTCGGCGACCAGGGTGATGCGCACGCGGAGCTCGATGGCGCTGCAATCACCGCCAACGACGTCAGCGAGGCCATGCTGCAGACGGGCGTATTGGAGACCAACGACAACTACGATGCGCTCACCGTGAAGGCCGCGACGATCGCAGGCAACGCCATCGGCGGCAACGACGTCATCCACTCGCACTCCGGAATCAGCATCGTGCGCAGCATCATCTGGCAACCCGGCAAGCGCGTACTGGACCTCTCGGAAGGCAGCCTCGATCCGGGTCAAGTCGACTATCTGCTGGCGAGCGACCTGACGGGCATTCCTGCTGCGGCGACGAATTTCATCGCCGATCCGCGCTTCATGGACCCCGAGCGCGACGATTTTCATCTGCATGCGTCCTCGCCGGCGATCGACTTCGCACCGTCCAGCGGCGATCCGGAAGCGGACGGCGTCACGCGCAGCGTGAATCTCGGTCTGGTTCCCGACGATGGCTTCGGCCCGCAGGATCTCGGCGCCTACGAACGCCAGTCGATCGGCAACCTGGTACGCAACGCCGAGTTCGACGACGACCTGCATATCTGGGCGAATGCCGCGCCGGCCGCGACGAGCTGGTACGCCTACGATCACGCGGGTTCCACGACGTCGGGCGCGTTGCAGGTGTACGACACCTCCGCGGCGACGCGCGTGGTCGGCCTCAGCCAGTGCGTCGGCATTCCGGGTCCAGGCATCTATCGTCTCGGCGGCTACGGCTGGAGCTGGGAGGCGATCTATCCGCCGGTGCCCGATCACGTGATTCTCGCGTGGATCCTGCGCCGCGACAGCGCCGACTGCTCGGGTTCGCCGATCGGGTCCGGCGAGGCCCAGGCACCGACGGCCGGAGGCTGGCAACCGATCGGCGCGCAATACATCGC
>DAISJF010000023.1:0-11254 GCA_036821625.1 Rhodanobacteraceae bacterium | reverse complement strand
ATCACCGAGCCGTCCGGTGCGCGCACGTAGTAGTCGAGCACCTGGTCGGGGTTCAGGCGATCGGCCTGCAGCACTTGCGGAATCACCTTGTACGAGCGGCCCGCGATCGAGAAATAGTTGACGTAGCCGCCGCCGAGCGCCGCGCCAAGCGCACCGCCGACGTCCTGCTGCGTGAGGCCGAGCGTCGATACCAGGTCGCGATCGACCTGCACGGTCGACTGCGGCTTGTCGATCTTGAGGTCGGTGTCGACGAACCAGAACTTGCCGCTGTCCTTGGCCTTCTGCAGCACCGCCTGCGTGACTTCGTTCAAGTTCTGGAACGGCTCGGTCGTGTTGATGACGACCTGGATCGGCGCGCCCTGCGCACCGGGCAGCGCCGGCAGCTGGAACGCGAACACCTGGCCGCCCGCGATCGCGCCCCACTTGGCCTGCAGCTCCTGCTGCAGCTCGTGCGCGTTCTTGCTGCGGTCCTCCCATGCCGTGAACAGCATGCCGCCGAAGCCCGAGCCCGGCGTGATGATCTGGAACATCATCTCGTACTCGGGCAACGCCTTGCCGATCGCGAACATCTGCTGCGAATAGCCGAGCATCTGCTGCGCGGTCGCGTTCGGCGAACCGTTGAGCTGATAGAAGATGAAGCCCTGGTCTTCCTCGGGCGCTAGCTCGGATTTCGAGGTCGACGCCGCGAGCAGCAGCGCGCCGAAGATCATGACGCCCATGACGATGACGACGCTGTACGTTGCGAGCGTGCTGTGCAGCGCGCGCTGATAGGCATGGCGCACGCGTTCGAACTGACGGTCGATGTACTTGACGAACCGGCCGCTCTCCTGCTCGCTCGAGAAGAAGCGCGCGCACATCACCGGCGACAGCGTCAGCGCGATCACCGCGGACACCGTGACCGCACCGACGAGAGTGAACGCGAACTCGATGAACAGCGCGCCGGTGAGACCGCCCTGCAATGCGACCGGCACGTACACCGCGACGAGCACGATCGTCATCGCGATGATCGGGCCGCCGAGCTCGCGCGCGGCGAGCAGCGCAGCCTCGAGCGGCGGTCGGCCCTCTTCCTTCATGTGGCGATCGACGTTCTCGACGACGATGATCGCGTCGTCGACGACCAGCCCGATCGCGAGCACGAGCGCGAGCAGCGTCAGCAGGTTCATCGAATAGCCGAGCGCCAGCATCACGAAGAACGTGCCGATCAGCGACAGCGGCATCGCCACCAGCGGAATCACGACCGCGCGCAGGCTGCCGAGGAACAGGAAGATCACGACGGTCACGATCAGCAGCGCTTCGATCAGCGTCTTCACGACTTCCTTGATCGACGCGGTGATGAACTTCGTGCCGTCGTAGACGATCTCGCCTTGCAAGCCGCTCGGCAGCTGGGCCTGGATGTCGGGCATCGCCTGGCGCACGCGCTGGGCGACATCGAGGATGTTCGCGTCCGGCGCGACCTTGATGCCGATGAACACGGCGAGCTTGCCGCTGAACGAGACGTTCGCATCGTAGTCCTCGGCGCCGAGCACGACGTTCGCGACATCCTCGAGGCGAACGATCGCGCCATCCTTCTGCTTGACGGCGAGCTGCTTGAACTCATCGACGCTGTGCAGATCGGTCGCGGCGGTCAGGTCGACGCTGACCATCTGGCCCTTGGTGGTGCCGACCGCGGCGAGATAATTGTTCTGCGCGAGCGCGTTGTAGACGTCGCTGGCGGTCACGCCATGCGCGGCGAGCCGCGCGGGATCGAGCCACGCGCGCAGCGCGAACTGGCGGCCGCCGAGGATCTCGGCGGTCTGCACGCCCTGCAGCGCATCGAGCTTGGGCTTGACCTCGCGCGCGAGGTAGTCGGTGATGCTGTTGGCCGGCAGCACATCGCTGCGGAAGCCCATGTACATCGCGTCGATCGTCGCGCCCATCTGCACGTTCAGCACCGGCTGCTGGGCCTGCGGCGGCAGCTGGTTGCGTACCGCGCTCACCTGCGTCTGGATCTGCGTCAACGCCTCGTTGGCCGGATAGTTGAGGCGCAGCGTCGCGGTGATCGTCGATACGCCGCTGACGCTCGACGAGGAGAGATAGTCGATGCCCTGCGCCTGCGCGATCGACTGCTCGAGCGGCTGCGTGATGAAGCCCGCGATCGTCTGCGCATCGGCGCCGTAATACGCGGTCGACACCGTGACGA
Organism: Rhodanobacteraceae bacterium; assembly: GCA_036821625.1. Taxonomy (GTDB): domain Bacteria; phylum Pseudomonadota; class Gammaproteobacteria; order Xanthomonadales; family Rhodanobacteraceae; genus Dokdonella_A. The sequence goes on along the minus strand of DAISJF010000023.1, from coordinate 9,075 downwards.
CCGCGTTCTCGGTCTTCGGATACTGGCGCACGGAGAGGTCCATCAGCGCGCGCAACCCGAGCACGAGAATCAGCAGGTTGACGACGATCGCCAGTACGGGTTTGCGGATGAAGAGGTCGGTGAAGTTCATGCGGTGCCTCGCGAACGTTCGCTCAATGTTCCTGCGGCGTCGGATTCGGGTTGTTCGCCGGTTGCACGCTGTTGTCGACGGCGACGGGCGAGCCGCTCTTGAGCTTGACCTGCCCGCTCGTGACGACCTCGTCGCCTTCGCTGAGACCCTTCACGATCGCGACCTGATCGCCGCGCGTCGGGCCGGTCGTGACGAAGGTCTGCTGCACGACGAGCTGGTCGGCCGGAGCCGCGTTCTTGTCCGCGGCCGGCTTCTTCGTGTCGTCCTTTGCCGCCGCCTTGTTCTTGTCGTCGGCCTTCGGATCGGCCGCTTTCGGATCACCGTTCGCTTTTGCGTTCGCCGCCTGTGCCTTGTCGAACTCGGCTTTCGTCTTGACCACATACACGGTCTCGCCGTACGGGTTGTAGACGACCGCGGTCTGCGGCAGCGTCAGATGCCGTTCCTGATCGCCGACATCGACGTTGACGTTCGCGAACATGCCCGGCGTCAGCACGCGATCGGGATTCGGCAGCGTCGCCTCGACCTGCACGTTACGCGTGTCGTTGTCGACCTTCGGGTTGATCGCGCTCAACTTGCCTTCGAAGGTCTTTCCCTTGAACGCATCGAGCGTCAACGTGACCTTCTGCCCGACCTTGAGATCGCTCAGGTTCCGCTGCGGCAAATGGAAATCCACGTAGATCGGGTCGAGCTGCTGCAGCGTGACGATCGTCGTGCCCGAATTGAGGTACGCGCCCGGATTGACCATGATGATGCCGGCGCGGCCGGAGAACGGCGCGCGCAGCTGCTTCTTCTCGACGTTGACGCGCTGCTGCTGCACGGCCGCCTGCTTGGCCTTGAGATCGGCAGCGGCGGTGTCGTAATCGGCCTTGCTGATCGCCTGCACGGCGAGCTGCTGCTTGGCTCGGCCGAAGGTGACGTCCGCGAGCGCCGCCGAGGCCTCGAGCTGATGCAGCTGGGCCACGTCCTCGCTGTCGCGCAGCTGGAGCAGCACTTGCCCGGCTTTCACTTCGTCGCCGGACTTCAGGTTCACTTCCGTGACCAGGCCGGCGATGTCGAGCGCAAGATCGGCGCCGCGCACCGCGCGCAGCGTGCCGACCGCATTGAGCGCGGGCTGCCATTCCTGGAACGACGCCTTCGCCGTGCTCACCACGGACGGCGGCGGCGGCTTCATGCCGGACATCATGCGCATGATCGACCAGACCTTGACGCCCACCAGCGCGCCGATGAGCAGCAGCACCAGCACGATCATGATGATCATGCGCTTGGTCGTGCTCGGTTTCCTTGCGTCCACGCGCGTCTGCATGCGCGATCTCCTCAGTGTTTCGAACCCAAGAGTCAGTTTGCTGCGGCGGCGGCGGGCTTCGCTTGCGCAAGCGCGGGCGTAACGCCCGGCTGCCAGCCGCCACCGAGCGCGGCGTACAGCGCCGCGGTATCCGACAGGCGCGCCGCACGCGCCTGGATCAGCCCGATGCGCGCCTGCTGGTACTGGCGCGTCGCGTCGAGCACCTGCAGATAGCTCGCGGCGCCTTCCTTGTACTGCGTGTTCACGAGATCGAGGCTCTTCTGCGCCGACCCCTCGGCATCCGCCTGCGCGTGCAGGTTCTCGGCGTCGAGCTCGAGCGCGTGCAGGCTGTCGGCGACGTTCTGGAACGCGCCGAGCACCGTGGTCTGGTAATCCGCCGCGACCTTGTCGAGCCCGGCTTCGGCGGCGCGCTTCTGGGCGCGCAGCGTGCCGCCGTGGAACAGCGGCTGCAGCAGATTCGCGCCGATGTCCCAGATCTTGGTGCCGCTCGAGAACAGATCTCCGGTATGCAACGCCTGCGAGCCGAGCTCGCCCGAGAGCGTGATCTGCGGGTACAGGTTCGCCGTCGCGATGCCGACGGCCGCGGTAGCCTGGTGCAGCTGCGATTCCGCAGCGCGGATGTCGGGCCGCTGGCGCACGAGCTCGGAAGGCACGCGCACCGGCACGTCGTGCGGCAGCGTCAGCGCGTCGAGGTTGACCGCGTCGAGCTGGCTCTGCGCAGGGAACTGACCGAGATACACCGCGAGCTGCGTCTGCGTCTGCGCGAGCGCCTGGCGCAACGCCGGCAGCTGCGCGCGCACGGTCGCGACCTGCGTGCGGATCACGAGCACATCGGACAGCGATTTCGCGCCGATCTCGTGCTGGCGTTGGACCAGATCGAGCTGCTGCTGGTAGCCGTCGATGATTTCCTCGGTGGCCTGGATCTCGCCGCGCAGCGACGCTTCGCGGAAGCTCGTCGTGACCACGTTCGCGGCGAGGCTGAGATAGGTGCCCTCGAGCAGGAACTGCTGGAAATCGGCCAATGCGGATTGCGCTTCGATGCCGCGGCGGACACCGCCGAAGAGATCCAGCGTGTAGTTGACGTTGACGCCCGCGCTGTAGACGTTGAACACGGACTGGCCCGGCGCGATCGGGCCGAAGAAATTCGCGTTGCCGCGCTGCGCGCCGGCGGTCGCGTCGACGCTCGGGAACAGGGAACCGCGCGCGGCGTTGACGTTTTCCTGCGCCTGGCGCAGTGCTGCCTGCGCCGAAGTGATGGTCGGACTGTGCGCGAGAGCCTGTTCGACGCGCCGATCGAGCTCGTCGCTGGCGAATGTCGTCCACCAGCGCTCGGGCACCGTCGCGCCCTCGAGGAATTTCTGCGCATCGCCGGTCGGCGCATCCGTGGACATCGTCTCGGCCGGCAGCGCTTCGGCCGTGTAGGCGGGCACGTCCGGCGGGGCCGGCGCGCGGAAATTCGGTCCGACCGCGCAACCCGAAAGCAGCGCGACGACGAGCGGAGCCAGGCAAAGCGGGCGCGCATGCCGAAACGATGTCGGCACAGGCGCGGCACCTGCGGCGTGCGAGCGCCGAAGGCCTCGAATCCTGTTCATGGAGCCGTCCCTAAAATTGAACCGTTCAGTACAATAATAGACGGGGCAGCCGGCCCGATCAAGGGCATGGAGTTCGGTTTGGCCGGCGGGGGACACACCTTATCGTCGGCCCAGGGTGTGAACAATGGACAGATGTCATGTGTCCGCCACCCCAGGGGTCCTGGCTGAACGGCCGGTCAGCCGAGCCCGAAGGCATCGAGCTGGGCCCGTCCGGGCGTTTCACAAGGGTCACGCGCAAGAAAAAACGCACGGGCGACGCGAGGCTCAGAGCGACCCGTAGGCTGGACAATCCGGCGTGATCTGCGCGATCGCCGCATAGCCGCGCACATCCGCGATGCGTTTGTGCGGCACCGCGTCGCCGGCGAGGAACGTCTCGAGGCGTGGCAGGTTCCATTCGTTCGCGAGCAGCAGGCGGCAACCCTCGTGCTCGCGCATCTCGCTGCGGATGTCCTGGGCCGGCATCTTCGTCTCGTCGCCCGGCAGCTCGAGCCGCTCGATCTCGCTGTCGAGGTAAAAGCGCAGGCCATAGCGCGGCTCCGCCTCGACGAACGCGATTTCGTTCGGCGCCATCGGCAGCTCGGCCACGAGCCCGCGCGCCAGCGCGCGATCGTCCTCCGCGACATCGAGCCACGCCGGCAACGCGCGCAGGAGCACGAGCGCGACGCACCAGACGCCGATGATCAGCTGCGTCCGGGGCCGCGCGATGTCGAGCGGCGTCAATGCCCGCGCCGCCATCAGCGCCAGCGGCACGAACAGCGGCAGCAGGTAGAGCGGCAGCCGCGAGCGCGCCAGCGTGAACACCACGAGCGGCAGCAGAAGCCAGCATGCGATCAGGCGCATCTCCTCGCTCGCGCGCAGACGCGCGATGAATCCCGAGCGGCGTTGCCACCAGGTACGCACCAGCAACGGCAGCCACGGCAGCATGCCGAGCACGACCGTCGGTACATAGATCTTGAGCGCGCCGTACCATTCGGCGTTGCGATGCATCTTGTCCGACGCGACGCGATTGACGACTTCCTCGACCAGGAAATAGCGCAGCACGCCGGGCTCGCGGATCGCGACGTCCACGTACCATGCCCCGCCGACGACGACGAACACGAGCAACGCGTCCCATGCGAACAGGCGGCGCAGGCCCGACCACTTCGCCGTCGTGACCGCGAACAGCACACACGCGGCGAGGATGAGCAGGCCGGGCGGTCCCTTGGTCATGAACGCGAGCGCGGCAGCGAGCCATAACACGATCCGCGCGCGGCGTTCCGCCGCCGGAGACGCGGCCCACCAGAGCTCGACGAACGCGACCGCCTGCAGCGTTTCCCAGAGCGTCAGCAGCGTGTCGGTGGTGACGAGGTTCGCGGCCAGCGGCGGAAACGCGAAGGTCGCGTACGTGAGCGCCGGCAGCCACGGCTGCACCGGCACGAAACGCCGCCCGAGCCGGACCATCAGCAACACCGTGCCCGCGAACGCGAGCGCGCCGGGCAATCGCGCCGCGAACTCGTTGCGCCCGAACACGCTCATGCTGGCCGCGACGGCCCAATACGTCATTGGCGGCTTGGCCCAATGCTCGAATTCCGGGTGCAGCTTCGGCCGCAGCCAGTCCCCGCTCTCGATCATGTTGATCGCGACGTTCGTGTAGCGCCCCTCGTCCGGCGAATACAGCGGGCGCACGCCTTGCAGCGCCAGCGCGTACGCAAGCACGACCGCGACGAAGAGCCAGCGTTGCACGTTCGCTGACAACGCGCTCACGGCCGGTGCTCGCGGGCGAGGTAGTCTTCGCTCTGCATCTCGATGAGGCGCGATTCGGTGCGCGCGAACTGCGCGCGCAGGCGCTCGCCATCATACAGGTCGACTGCCGGCGTCGCCGCCGAGATCACCAGGTTCACGCCGCGATCGTAGAGCTCGTCGACGAGCTCGATGAAGCGGCGCGCCGCATCCTCGATCAGCGGCGTGAACTGCGGGACGTTCGAAACCAGGATCGTGTGATACGCACGCGCGAGCTCGATGTAGTCCGCGACGCCGCGCGGACCTTCGCAGATGGCCGCGAAATCGAACCAGACCGCGCCGTCCGCTTCGAGCCGCGCGCCGATCGGGCGATCGTTGATGTCAAGATCGATGTCCCTGCGCGGCGCGCTGCGCGCGACACGGTTGAAGATAGCGCGCATCGCGCGCTCGGCCTCGGCGCTCGGCGGCGTGTAGTAGACCGGCGCCTGTTTCAGCGCGCGCAGACGCCAGTCGTGCGGCGACTTGAGCTCGACCACGGAGCAGTGTCGCTCGATCAACGCGATCGACGGCAGGAAGCGCTCGCGCTGCAGGCCATCCCGATAAAGGTCGGCGGGGCGCGTGTTCGAGGTCGTCACCAGCACGACGCCGCGCTCGAACAACGCGCGCAGCAAGTTGCCGAGGATCATCGCATCGCCGATGTCGCCGACGAAGAACTCGTCGAGCACGAGCACGCGCGTGTCCGCGGCGATGCCGGCGGCGACTTCGTCGAGCGGATTCGCGCGGCCCGGCAGCCGGCGCAGCGCGGCGTGCACGTCCTGCATGAAGCGGTGAAAGTGCTGGCGGCGTTTCTTCGGCAACGCGAGCGTCTCGTAGAAGAGATCGCACAGGAACGTCTTGCCGCGCCCGACCGGACCGTAGAGATAGACGCCGCGCACCGAATCGACGCGCCCGCGCCAGCGTTGCCAGACGGACGGCTCGGCGCGCGCGGCGAGATCGTTCCAGAGCCGGTCGAGCTCGCCGAGCGCGGCGCGCTGCGCCGGATCGTCCTGCCATTCGCCGGCGGCGACGCCGGCGCCGTAGCGCTCGCCGGGCGAACGCGCTCTGTTGGCGTCGCCTTCGCTCACGTGCCGAGCGGCGGCAGGTTGTCGCGCACGGCATTGCGCACCGCGCCGCGCAGATCGATCAGCCGGCGATGGAAGAAGTGTCCGGTGTCGGGCATGCGCACGATCGTCGGCGGCGGCGTCTGCGCTTCGGCCCACGCGAACACCGCGTGCGCGTCGACGACGTCGTCGTCCTCGCCCTGAACGATCAGGACCGGACATTTCGGCCATTCGATCGCCGAGAAATCCCAGCGTCCGACCGGCGGCGCGATCAGGATCATCTGCGCCGGATCGAGCTTCGGCGCGGCACGCAGCACGACGTAGGCGCCGAACGAGAATCCGGCGAGCCACAGCGCCGCTCCGGGTCGTTCGCTGCGAATCCACTCGGCGGCGACGATCAGGTCATCGCTCTCGCCGCGACCTTCGTCGTGCTCGCCCGCGGTCTGGCCGACGCCGCGGAAGTTGAAGCGCACGGTTGCGAGGCCGAGCTCGCCGAGAGCGCGATCGAGCGTCGTCACGACCTTGTTGAACATCGTGCCGCCCTGGAGCGGATTCGGATGGCAGATGATCGCGACGCCGTTGCGCGCGTCGGATTCGGGCACGTTGCACGCGAGCTCGATCGCGCCCGCCGGGCCGGGCAGCAGGAGATTCGCCGCCGTCGTCGGAAACGCCGGCGCGGAAGGGCCTTTGCGTGCTTTCATCGCGACAATGATAGCGTGAGCGTCCCGTCATCCGCGGTCGCTGCCGATGAACCTGCTCGCGCACGCGCTGCTCGCCGCGCCCGAAGCCGACCTGATGCTCGGCAGCCTCATCGGCGATTTTGTGCGCGGCCGCATCGATCCTGAGCTCAAGCCGGAGGTGCGCGCCGGCATCGCGCTGCATCGCGCGATCGACGCGTACACGGACGCACACGCAGAGATCGCCGCGGCGCGGGCACTCTTCGCGCCGCCGTTTCGGCGCTACGCCGGGATCCTGATCGATGTCTGGTTCGATCATCTGCTCGCGCGGCAATGGTCGAGATTCGGCGAAGGCGAGCTCGCCGATTTTTCCGATCGCGTGCGCGCGCTGCTCGACGCCAACGACGACGTCGTGCCGGAACGGATGCGCCGGTTCGTCGAGTATCTGCACGCGCACGACCTGCCCGCCGCCTATCGGCACACGGCGGTGATCGGCGATGTCCTGCGCGGCATGTCGCAGCGCCTGACGCGCAACAATCCGCTCGACGAGGCTTTGCCCGTTCTGGTCGCGCGGCACGGCGCCTTGCAGCAGCGTTTCGAGGCGTTTTTTCCGGAACTGCGCAATTTCGCGGCGGTCGAGCGCGTGCGCCTCGCGCAGGCGGCGCCGTAGAAACGAAAACGCCGCCTCGCGGCGGCGTCCGTTGCACTCGCACCGTGTCGGCTTACTTCACCTGATTGACCATCCACTGGACGGTCGCCTTGATCTGATCGTCCGTCAGCGCCGGGTTGCCTCCCTTCGGCGGCATCACGCCGCTCTTGCCGGTGAAACCGTCGGTCGCGTGCTTGATCAACGTATCGAGACCCTCGGCGACGCGCGGCGCCCAGGCCGCCTTGTCGGTCAACTTCGGCGCGCCGCCGGCGCCGGTCTCGTGACAGGCGTGACAGAGGTTTCCGAAGATCGTCTTGCCGTCGGTCGTGCCGCCGTAGGCGACCTGCGAGGCGGCGGCCGCTTTCGCGGCTTCCTGCGCTGCGGCCATCGCGGCGCGGCCGGTGTCGCCGGCGTAGACCGCGCCGACCGGCGCGACGCGCTCGCTGACGGCCGCGGCGGCCTTCGGGCTCTGCTCGGGCGGGTGGCTCGCGTATATGTGCGCGCCGAGCGCGATCAGCAACAACGCGATGACGGCGAGGAATCCGATCAGCATCGCGAAGTGCTTGAGGAAGATGCGGTCGGTTGGGGTGACGGGGCTGCTCACGAAAACACCTCTGCGATCCACCGGCGCCGCCGGTCGCTCAAAGAACGGGAATTCTTGAATTAATTATATGGGAGATGGCGCGCTCGGCGGGATTCGAACCCACGACCCCAGCCTTCGGAGGGCTGTACTCTATCCAGCTGAGCTACGAGCGCGTGGCGCCAATTTTCGCACGGAACCGGCGGCCGACGAAAACCGCCGTCGCCGCGCCCGTCTTCAGCGCCCGCCGGCAAGCAGGCTGCGGCGGATGCCGTAGCCGAAATAGATCACGAGGCCGATGCAGAGCCAGACCACGAACACCATCCAGGTCACCAGGGCGAGCTCGGAAAGCAGCCACAGCGAAAACACGATGCCGATCAGCGGCACCACCGGCACCCACGGCGTGCGGAACGCACGCGGCAGATCGGGCTTGCGGATGCGCAGCAGGATCACCGACGCGCAGATCACGATGAACGCGGACAGCACGCCGATGTTGACCAGCTTGGCCACTTCGCCGAGCGGGAAGAATCCCGCGACCAGCGCCGTGAACACGCCGAGCGCGATGGTCGGCCGATGCGGCGTGCCGTAGCGCGGGTGCACTTTCGCGAACCAGCCCGGCAGGAGCCCGTCGCGCGCGAGCGCGAACCAGATGCGCGCGGCGCCGAGCATGAACGCGAACAGGACGCTCGCGATGCCGATCACGGCCGACGCGGAGATCGCCGCGGCAACCCAGTCGAGCCCGCGCGCCTTGAACGCGTCGGCGACCGGCGCATCCGTGTTGAGATTGACATACGGCACCATGCCCGTCAGCACCAGCGATACGCAGAGATAGAACGCCATCGAGAGGCCGAGCGACAGCAGCACCGCGCGCGGCAGGTCGCGCTGGGGATTCTTCGATTCCTCGGCGGCGGTGGTCAGCGTGTCGTAGCCGAACACCGCGAAAAAGACGACCGCGGCCGCCGTCGCGACGCCCTTGTAGCCGAAATGCCCGACGCCGTCCGCATCGACCACGCGCTCGGGAACGAACGGATGCCAGTTCGCCGGATCGATGAAGAACACGCCGACGCCGATCACGAGCACGACCGCGATGACCTTGATCGCGACGATCACGGTGTTGAAGCGCGCGCCCCACTCCGTGCGCATGACGAGCAGCGCGGCGACCGCGAGCGTGACCAGCGCGGCGATCACGTTGAACACGCGCCCGTCTCCGGTCCCGATCGCGCCGCGCGCCCAGAGCGGCATGTGCATGCCGGCCGCGTCGAGCAGCGACTGCACGTAGCCCGACCAGCCGATCGCGACGACCGCGACGATCAGCGCGTATTCGA
>DAISJF010000022.1:0-11328 GCA_036821625.1 Rhodanobacteraceae bacterium | reverse complement strand
ATGAGAGGCACCTTCCTCCTCAAGCTCATCGCCTGGGGCATCGCGATCACGCTCGTCGCGCTGCCGATCATCGGCGTCCTGAATGGATGGTTCGCGTCCGATCGCTGGCCGGTGACGAAGCTCGACGTGCGCGCCGAGTTCAATCACGTGAGCGCCGAGCAGATCCGCGCGTCGGTCACGCCGCATCTGTCCGAGGGTTTCTTCGCGGTCGATCTCGCCGACGTGCGCGCCGCGGTGGCGAAGCTGCCCTGGGTCGAGCGCGCCGAAGCGCGCAAGCGCTGGCCGGACACCATCGAGCTCGTGGTCTACGAGCAGCAGCCGTATGCGCGCTGGGGCAGCGATCGGCTGATCAGCCGGCACGGCAGGGTTTTCAGCGTCGCCGGCGCGGAAGGTCTGCAAGGCCTGCCGGCGCTGTCGGGGCCCGACGATCGCCTCGACGAAGTGATCCAGTTCCACGCCGACTGCCTCAAGGAATTCACCGGCAGCGGCTTGATCGTGACCGCGGTGGCGCTCTCGCCGCGCGGCGGCTGGACGCTGACTCTGGCCAGCGGCGCATCGATCGCGGTCGGCCGCGAGCATCCGCGCGAGCGTCTGAAGCGCTTTCTCGATGCGTGGCCGAAGCTCGCGGCGGGCCGCAACGATGCGCCGGCATATGTGGATTTGCGTTATGCGAACGGGTTTGCGGTGCGCTGGGGCGCGAGCGCGCCGAAGCCGGAAAAGCCGGTAGCCGGGAGCCGGGAGCCGGGAGCCGGAGAGCACTCCGGCGACGCCGCTCTCGCTTTCCGGCTACCGGCTACCGGCTACCGGCTACCGCATCCAGACCTCCGAATCCCGGCTGCCCACACATGAACCGCAAGACCGAAAAGAACCTCATCGTCGGCCTCGACGTCGGCACCTCGAAGATCGTCGCGATCGTCGGCGAGCACGCGCCCGGCGAGGCGGTCGAGATCATCGGCATCGGCTCGCATCCGGCGCACGGGCTCAAGCGCGGCGTCGTCGTCGACATCGAGTCGACCGTGCATTCGATCCGGCGCGCGGTCGAGGAAGCCGAGCTCATGGCCGGCTGCCAGATCCGCTCGGTGTATGCGTCGATCGCGGGCAGCCACATCAAGGACGAGAACTCGCACGGCACCGCGCCGATCCGCGACAAGGAAGTCAGCGTCGGCGATCTCGATCAGGTGCTGAACTCGGCCAAGGCCGTCGCGATTCCGGCCGACCGCAGCGTGCTCTACACCGAGCCGCAGGAATACATGATCGACGGGCAGGAAGGCATCCGCCATCCGGTCGGCATGTCGGGCGTCCGGCTCGAAGCGAACGTGCATCTCGTGACCGGCGCGGCGAGCGCGATCCAGAACATCACCAAGTGCATCAACCGCTGCGGTCTCGCGGTCGACGAGCTCTTGCCGGCTGCGGTCGCGTCGGCGCGCGCGGTGCTGACCGATGACGAGCGCGAGCTCGGCGTGTGCCTCGTCGACGTCGGCGCCGGCACGACCGACATCGCGATCTACACGCAGGGCGCGCTGCGCCACACGACCTCGCTCGCGATCGGCGGCGATCAGGTCACGAGCGACATCGCGCACCTGATGCGCACGCCGACCGCGCACGCCGAGGAATTGAAGGTGCGCTATGCCTGCGCGCTCGCGCAGCTGGCGCACGCCGAGGAAACGATCCAGGTGCCGAGCGTCGGCGACCGGCCGCCGCGGCGGCTCGCGCGGCAGAACCTCGCCGAAGCGGTGCAGCCCCGCTACGAGGAAATCTTCGAGATGGTGCAGGCGGACCTGCGCCGCAGCGGGCGCGAGGAGCTCGTGCGAGCGGGGATCGTCTTGACCGGCGGCGCGGCGCGCATGGAAGGCGCGCTCGATCTCGCCGAAGAGCTCTTCCACATGCCGGTGCGGCTCGGCACGCCGCAGCACGTGACCGGTCTGGCCGACGTCGTCGCAAATCCGATCCATGCGACCGGCGTCGGCCTCTTGATCTACGGCAGCCGTCGCGAGGGCGCGCGTGGCGCGCCGGCGGGCGGCGTGTCGGCGGTGAGCGGACTCTGGGGCCGGGTCTCGACCTGGTTCAAGGGCGAATTTTGAGTTTCCCCCTCTCCCGCGAATGCGGGAGAGGGCCGGGGTGAGGGTGCTTCTCGCAAAGAGCTCCCTCATCCGCCTTCGGCACCTTCTCCCGCAAGCGGGAGAAGGAAAAGCAAACACCGCGGCGCACGGAGCGCGTCGCGGGCGACCGAAACGGTCGCAGTGCGGGCACGCCAGCTCGCCGGACGAAGCCGGACCGGGACGGTCACGGATTCGGGAACGACAAAACCAGCAGTAGCCAATTGCGGAGGATGGGAAATGTTCGAATTCGTAGAGAAGATGGCACCGAACGCGGTTATCAAGGTCATCGGCGTCGGTGGCGGCGGCGGCAACGCGGTCAGCCACATGGTTCATGCGAACGTCGAAGGCGTGGATTTCGTCTGCGCCAACACGGACGCGCAGGCGCTCAAGACCAGCGGCGCCAAGTTCACGCTGCAACTCGGCGCGAACGTGACCAAGGGTCTCGGCGCGGGTGCGAATCCGGAGGTCGGCCGTCAGGCCGCGCTCGAGGATCGCGAACGCATCGTCGAGCTCCTGCAGGGCGCCGACATGGCGTTCATCACCTGCGGCATGGGCGGCGGCACGGGCACCGGCGCGGCGCCGGTCGTCGCGCAGCTCGCCAAGGAGATGGGCATCCTGACCGTCGCGGTCGTGACCAAGCCGTTTCCGTTCGAAGGCCGCCGGCGCATGCAGGTTGCGCTGAAGGGCATCGAGGATCTCGGCCAGTATGTCGATTCGCTGATCACGGTGCCGAACGAAAAGCTCCTGACCGTGCTCGGTCGCGACGTGACGCTGCTCAGCGCGTTCAAGCAGGCCAACGACGTGCTGCTCGGCGCGGTGCAGGGCATCGCCGATCTGATCGTGCGGCCCGGCCTGATCAACGTCGACTTCGCCGACGTGCGCACGGTCATGTCCGAGATGGGCATGGCGATGATGGGCACGGGCAGCGCACGCGGCGACGATCGCGCCGTGGCCGCGGCCGAAGCCGCGATCAACAATCCGCTGCTCGAGGACGTGAACCTCGCCGGCGCGTGCGGGATCCTGGTCAACGTCAGCGCGGGCACGAACCTGACCATGCGCGAATTCGACGACATCGGCCAGGTGATCCACGAGTTCGCCAGCGAGGACGCGACGGTCGTGGTCGGCACGGCGCTCGATCCGGAGCTGCAGGACGAAGTACGCGTGACTGTGGTCGCGACCGGGCTCAACCGCGCGGTCGCGCGCCAGCCGATTCGCGAGCGCGAGCGTGAACGTGAGCGCGAGCCTCTCGCGGCGCCGCGTCCTCCGATGCGGGTGATCCGCAACGCGACGACCGGCGCTGTCGACTATGTCGACACGGCCGATCGCGCGCCGTCACGCGCAGCGGCGGCACCGGCCGAGCGTGCGGCGGAGACGCCGAACGATTACCTGGACATTCCGGCGTTCCTGCGCCGGCAGGCGGACTGACGAGGAAAGCACAACCCATCCCGGCAGGGCGACGGCAGCAATCAACGAGTGACGTTGCCCCTCCGCTCCGCGCACGTTCCGTTGCGCGGCCGGACCGCTCACCGCGTGGCGTCGCGGTGAGCGGCGCTTCCGCATCCCGCCGATGTGCGGCAGAACGAATCGGAACGGCGCCGAACGCGCAGGACATCGGCTTCCACTCGATCGCATCCGTCCCGATCTCGCGAAACGGTCGAGACCGCCGTTGCGCGAATACTTCGAAGCGCGTTTCGACGCGTCGCGGAAAGGTCGCGAAAGGTTCCGCGCGTAGGCTCTCGCGCGCCAGATCCCGGGCGGATTTTTGCGTGTACGATCTGGCAACGAAGAATCAACTTTGCGTTAAGCGAGAGGGCTTTTTCGGCCTCGATTTTGTTGTTTTTAGGCAACAAATCTGTCGGTTCCGTACATCGCTTAACTTTTCTCGATGGGACCGCTGTGTTAGCATCCCTCGCGTTTTGTCAGCTCCTGCCCCAGGGGTTACACCATAAAAATGATCAGACAACGCACGCTCAAGAACGTGATTCGGGCGACGGGCGTGGGTCTCCACACGGGTGAAAAGGTCTACATGACCTTGCGGCCCGCGGCAGTGGACACGGGCATCGTGTTCCGCCGCGTCGATCTGGCGCGCCCCGTGGATATCCGGTCCTGTTGCGAGAACGTGGGCGATACGCGTCTTTCGACCACGCTGGTCAAGGGCAACGTCCGTATCGCGACCATCGAACACCTGCTTTCGGCCATGGCCGGGCTCGGCATCGACAACGCGTTTGTCGATCTTTCCGCGCCCGAGGTACCGATCATGGACGGCAGCGCCGGGCCTTTCGTGTTCCTGCTGCAGTCGGCCGGCATCGAGGAGCAATCCAAGGCCAAGCGTTTTATCCGGATCAAGAAGTCGGTCACGGTACGCGACGGCGACAAATGGGCACGCTTCGAACCGTTCGACGGGTTCAAGGTCGGCTTCTCGATCGACTTCAATCACCCGATGTTCACCAAGCGGACGTCGACGTCGGAGATCGATTTCTCTACTACGTCGTTCGTTAAGGAAGTGAGTCGCGCGCGGACGTTCGGTTTCATGCGCGATATCGAGATGCTGCGCGAAAAGAACCTCGCGCTCGGCGGCTCGATGGACAACGCGATCGTGCTGGACGACTATCGCGTGCTGAACGAAGATGGTTTGCGCTACGAGGACGAATTCGTCAAGCACAAGATCCTCGATGCGATCGGCGATTTGTACCTGCTCGGACACAGCCTGATCGGCGCGTTCTACGGGTACAAGTCGGGGCATGAGTTGAACAACAAGCTGTTGCGGACACTGCTCGCCGAAGCGGGCGCGTGGGAAGAGGTCAGCTTCGAGGACGAAAAGGAAGCACCGATTTCGTACGCCCATCCGGCACAGGCGGTGTAGAGGTAACCGGCTCCCGTCAGGGAGCCACGGGGAAACAGGGCCGCCCCGGCCCTACGTGGAATCGTCCACGGCGAAGGACGCCAGGTGGAGATAGAGGGCCTTGAGTTCCGGGTCCGAGAGGGACTTTGCTGCCGCGCGCAGATGTCTTGCGGCGGTGGCTGAAAGCGGCTTGTGCCTTGGCGTCTCCGGGGGAACGGAGGACAAAGGCGCCACTTTCACGGCGAAGCGTTCGACCACGTCGCCCAAAGCGACGCGGGCTTCGGCCACCAGGGCTGCTTGATGCAGCCTGAGGCGGCTGGCCCAGGCCGCACTCGACGCCAGAAAGACAACTCGTCCGCCGCGCACGTCCGCAAGCTTCGTCTCGCGTGCGAGTGCGTCGGGCAAAAGGCGGCGCAGCCTTCGATCCAGAACGTCCAGCGCGCGTGCGTAATCCGCGAGCGCGCCAAGGGCGACGCACTCCGCAGCGGGCCTGGGGCCCGCGGGACGAGTGTCGGTTCGGCGGCTGGGCATGACGAAACCTGGCTTGGCCCTACATCACATGAATATCATCATCGTTGGCAAGGCGCACGCGGTACCGACGCGCATCGATCTCGACTCGCCACGCGGGCGTCTGATCGGCGGCGGGATCCTCGGCGGTGCGGTGCTCGCACTTCTGGGCGCCGGATTCGCGGCGGCCCTATTTTTCACCAGCAGCACGACGCGCGGCCTGCGAGAAATCGCCGATCTGCGCGCCACGATCGCCGCCGAGCGCGATGAGCTCGCTGCGGTCGACAGTGACTCCCACCGCAATCTCGACGCGCTCGCGCTCAAGCTCGGCCAGCTCCAGGCGCAGGCGACCCGGCTCAATGCGCTCGGCGATCGCCTTACCCAGGTCGGCAAGCTCGAGGACGGCGAATTCGATTTCGGCTCCGACCCGGCCCTGGGTGGTCCGGAAGAGCCTGCGACGGGCGGCGTCGCGCCCATGCCGATCACCACGGGCATCGACAACCTGCGTGCGGAATTCGACCGCCAGGAAGCGCAACTCGAAGTGCTGGAGAACCTGCTGCTCGACCGCAAGGTCGACAACGCACTGCTGCCGAGCGGCATGCCGGTGGCGCAGGGCTACATGGCATCCGGGTTCGGCGAGCGGTCCGACCCGATCAATGGCCACGAGGCCATACACCTCGGCCTGGATTTCGATGCGCCGGCCGGCACGCCCGTTCTCGCGGTCGCTGAAGGCGTCGTCACCTTCGTCGGCGCGAAGCCCGGCTACGGCAACGTCGTCGAGATCGACCACGGCAACGGCTACATGACCCGCTACGCACACAACTCCGCGAACGTCGCGCAGACCGGCGCGCGCGTGCATGCGGGAGACACGATCGCCCGGGTCGGCTCGACCGGACGTGCGACCGGCCCGCATTGCCATTTCGAGGTCTGGCTGAATGGCCGGCCGGTCAATCCGATCGCGTACGTCAAATCCAAGCGCGCCACGAAGACCTAGCTGCCGCAGCAGCGCGGCTTTCCGAGCACCCCGTCGCGGTTCACGAGCAAGGCCGGGAGCCGCATGACCTGCGGGCTCTTGAAAGCGACTTTCCCGGCTCAAATTCGCTAAAGGACCCGGTCCGCCGTATCATCCGCGGTCCGCTGTGCGGGGGTATTCCCGCTCGGGAACCCGGCCTGCGAAGGCCGGTCTCGTTCGACGGGCAATCCCGTCCCTTTCCCAATTCGAAGACGACCGATGTTGAACCGTTTCCTGACGAGCATTTTCGGCAGCCGCAACGAGCGCGTGCTGCGCCAGCTCGGCAAGGTTGTGGCCCAGATCAATGCGCTGGAACCGAAGTTCCAGGCACTGTCCGACGCTGAGCTGCGCGCCAAGACCGACGAGTTCCGCCAGCGCCTCAAGGACGGCGCCAAGCTCGACAGCCTGATTCCGGAAGCATTCGCGGCCGTGCGCGAGGCGTCACTTCGCGTGCTCGAGCTGCGTCACTACGACGTGCAGCTGATCGGCGGCATGGTCCTGCACATGGGCAAGATCGCGGAGATGCGCACCGGCGAAGGCAAGACGCTGGTCGCCACGCTGCCGGTCTATCTCAACGCGCTCGAAGGCAAGGGCGTACACGTCGTCACGGTCAACGACTACCTCGCCAGGCGCGACGCCGCGTGGATGGGCAAGATCTACAACTTCCTCGGCATGAGCGTCGGCGTCGTCTATCCCGGCATGGACCACGGCGACAAGCGCGAAGCCTACGCCGCCGACATCACCTACGGCACGAACAACGAATTCGGCTTCGACTACCTGCGCGACAACATGGCGCTCTCGAAGGAGCAGCGCTACCAGCGCGGTCTCAACTACGCGATCGTCGACGAGGTCGACTCGATCCTGATCGACGAGGCGCGCACGCCGCTGATCATCTCGGGTCCTTCCGACGAATCGCCGCAGCTCTACGTCAAGGTCAACCGCATCGTGCCGCGCATGACGCGGCAGGAAAAGGAAACGCTGCCCGGCGAGCCGCCCGCGCCCGGCGACTACTACGTCGACGAAAAGCAGAAGCAGGTGCACCTGTCCGAAGAGGGCATGGAGCACGCCGAGCAGCTCCTGCGCGAGGACGGCATCATCGGCGAGGACGAGAGCCTCTACGATCCGCAGCATCTCCCGGTCGTGCATCACCTCAATGCGGCGCTGCGCGCGAACGCGATCTACCAGCGCGACGTCGACTACATCGTGCGCGACGGCGAAGTCATCATCGTCGACGAGTTCACCGGTCGTACTCTGGTCGGACGGCGCTGGTCCGATGGCCTGCACCAGGCCGTCGAGGCGAAGGAAGGCGTGCCGATCCAGCGCGAGAACCAGACGCTCGCGTCGATCACGTTCCAGAACCTCTTCCGCATGTACAAGAAGCTGGCCGGCATGACCGGCACGGCGGATACGGAAGCGTACGAATTCCAGCAGATCTACGGCCTCGAAGTGGTCGTGATCCCGACCCACCGACCGATGATCCGCAAGGACGAGGCGGACGTCGTCTTCCTCAAGCAGAAGCCGAAGTTCGACGCGATCGTCGAGGACATCAAGGAATGCTACGAGCGCGGCCAGCCCGTGCTGGTCGGCACGGCGTCGATCGAGATGTCCGAGCTTTTGTCGAACCTGCTCAAGAAAGAGCGCGTTCCGCACGAAGTGCTGAACGCGAAGCAGCACGAGCGCGAAGCGCACATCGTCGCGCAGGCAGGCCGCCCCAAGGCGATCACGATCGCGACGAACATGGCCGGCCGCGGCACCGATATCGTGCTCGGCGGCAGCCTCGACGCGGAGCTCGCCAAGCTCACCGACGACACGCCGGCGTCCGAGCGCGAGCGCATCAAGTCGGAGTGGAAACAGCGCCACGAGGAAGTCGTCGGCTACGGCGGCCTTCGCATCGTCGGCACCGAGCGCCACGAATCGCGCCGCATCGACAATCAGCTGCGCGGCCGCTCCGGCCGCCAGGGCGACCCGGGCTCGAGCCGCTTCTATCTCTCGCTCGAAGACAACCTGATCCGCATCTTCATGGGTGAAGGCGTCGCGCGCATGATGCGCATGTTCGGCATGAAGGAAGATGATGCGATCCAGGATCGCATGGTCAGCCGGCAGATCGAGAAGGCGCAGCGCAAGGTCGAAGCGCACAACTTCGATATCCGCAAACATCTGCTGGAATTCGACGACACCGCGAACGACCAGCGCAAGGTGATCTACCAGCAGCGCAACGAGCTGCTCGACAGCGAAAGCGTCGGCGAGACGATCGTCGATGTGCGCCGCGACGTGATCAGGGAGCTCGTGCGCCGCTACATTCCGGCGGAATCCGTCGACGAGCAGTGGGACATCGCGGGGCTCGAGCGCGAGCTCGAATCCGAATTCAGCCTCAAGCTCGACATCAAGTCGTGGCTGGACGGCCAGAGCGAGGCCGATGCCGACTCGATCCTCGAATACGTGCAGGACAACATCAACCGGCTGTTCCGCGAGAAGGAAGCGATGGTCGGCTCCGAGGTGATGCGCGCGCTCGAGAAGCACGTGATGCTGTCGGTGCTCGACAACGGCTGGAAGGAGCACCTGGCCAGCATGGACTACCTGCGGCAGGGCATTTATCTGCGCGGCTATGCGCAGAAGCAGCCGAAGCAGGAATTCAAACGCGAGGCGTTCCAGCTGTTCCAGGGAATGCTCGAGCGCATCAAGCACGAAATCGTCCAGATGCTCGCGCGCGTGCGCATCCGCAGCGAGAACGAAGTGCAGGCGCTGGAGCAGCAGCAGCAGCGTCAGGCGCAGGCGCGCCAGCTGCAGTTCCAGCACGCCGAGGCAGGCGGTGTCGCCACCGGCGAGCCGGAGCCCGCCGCTGCCGCTCCCGGCGCGCCCGCGCCGCAGACGACCGTGCATCGCGAGGCGCCGAAGGTCGGCCGCAACGATCCGTGCCCATGCGGCTCGGGCAAGAAATACAAGCACTGCCACGGCCAGCTGGCCTGATCGGCGCGATCCGCGCGACGGCACGCGCTGCGTCGCCGCGCGCTGCGTCGCGCTCGCGAGCGCCGCGGCGGTGAGGCCGGCTGTTCACGTCGTCGCCGGTGTGGTCCGGGATGACGCGGGACGCGTGCTCGTTGCGCAGCGGACCGCAGGCAGACACCTCGCCGGCCATTGGGAATTCCCCGGCGGCAAACTCGACGCCGGCGAAGCGCCGCTCGCGGCGCTGCGCCGCGAGCTCGTCGAGGAGATCGGCATCGACGTGCATTCGGCGAGTCCGCTGATCTCGGTGCCGTGGTCGTATGCCGATAAACGCATCGTGCTCGACGTCTGGAACGTCGATGCCTACTCGGGTGTTCCGCACGCTCGCGAGGATCAGCCGCTGTGTTGGGTAGAGATCGACGAGCTGTCGCAACTCGAGATGCCTGCGGCGGACCGGCCGGTCGTCGCGGCGCTGCGTCTGCCCGATCGCTATCTGATCACGCCTCCGCTCGCGTCCGCCGCACGGCGCGACGTGCTCGACGGCATCGAGCGCGCCTGCGCGGCCGGCATTCGCCTGATTCAGCTGCGCCAGCCGGGATGGACACGCGAGGAGCTCGCTGCGACGGCGATGGCCGCGCAATCGATCTGCGCGCGGCATGGCGCGGCACTCCTGCTGAATGCGGACTGGGAAACTGCCGAGCGATGCGGACTGGACGGCGTGCATCTTCCCGCGCGCATCGCACTCGCGCTCGACGCAAGACCCGTTCCATCGCATCGATGGCTCGCCGTGTCGTGCCACGATGCGGCCGAGCTCGCACAGGCACAGCGCATCGGCGCCGACTTCGCGACGCTCGCGCCCGTCGCGCCGACGCCGAGCCACGCCGATGCCACGCCGCTCGGCTGGCGACGCTTCGCCGACTGCGTCGCCGACGCTGCGCTACCGGTCTTTGCCCTGGGCGGGCTCGCCGCGGCCGATATCGGCATCGCGAAGGCGCACGGCGGGCAGGGCGTCGCCGCCATACGTGCGTTCTGGACCTGATCCGGCACGTTATTCCGGCACATCGCTCGGACCCGGGCCGCGACGGGCCTTCGGCGGGCACAGGCAGTCCGCTATCATCTCCCAGGGTTTTCCGGGGCAGGCACGCGATGAAGCTGGTCATCCAGATCCCGTGCTACAACGAAGCGGCGTCGCTGCCGACCACGATCGCGCATCTGCCGCGCGCCGTCATCGGTTGCGATGCCGTCGAGTGGCTGGTCATCGACGACGGCTCGACCGACGACACCGCCGGCATCGCCGAGCGCCTCGGCGTCGACCGCGTCGTGCGGCATTCGGTCAACCGCGGTCTCGCGGCGGCGTTCATGACCGGTCTCGAAACCGCGATCGCGGACGGCGCCGACATCATCGTGAACACCGACGCCGACAATCAGTACGACGCGCGCGACATCGAGACGCTGGTTCAGCCGATCGTCGAGCGCCGCGCCGAAATGGTGATCGGCGCGCGCCCGATTGCCGACACCGAGCATTTCTCGTGGCTCAAGAAGCGCCTGCAGGCGCTCGGCAGCGCAGTCGTGCGCGCGGCCAGCAACACGCGCGTCGCCGACGCGCCGAGCGGATTCCGCGCATTCACGCGCGAAGCCGCGCAGCGGCTCAATGTGTTCAGCTCCTACACCTACACGCTGGAGACGATCATCCAGGCCGGCCACAGCAACATCCGCGTCGTTTCGGTGCCGATTCGCACGAATCCGGAAATGCGGCCGTCGCGCCTCGTCAAGAGCATTTCGCGCTACGTCTGGCGCTCGTCGACGACGATCGTGCGGATTTTCGCGACGTACAAGCCGCTGACGTTCTTCTGGCTCATCGCGCTGTTCTTCCTTGCGACCGGCGGACTTTCCGGCGCGTGGTATCTCGCCTACAAGCTGGCCGG